>CANJOX010000182.1 GCA_947475795.1 Gemmatimonadota bacterium | reverse complement strand
CCACTGCTACAACACGGTGCGCCTGCACGGCAGCCTCGACCTGCAGACGCCCGCACAGGTGTTTTACCGCGCCGCCGCATGAGTCTGACCTAGTACCTCATCGGTGTAGACAGAGCTCAGGACTAGACATATCCGTGTTGTTTCGATGTCAATCTGTGTGTGATCCGTGTTCTGGCTCTTGCTGTTGCGGTTGCTGTTGCCGTTGCGATCTACTTCAGCAACTCGCGAATGGTGTCGGTGGTGGCGTCGAGGCACAGCGCGAGCCGGTCGGGGGTGTGGTCACCCATGTGGCCGATGCGCACGGTGCTGCGCTTGAGTTTGCCGTAGCCGCTACCGATCACGAAGCCACGCTTCGCCACGCCCTTCACGATGTCGTCGCCGTTGAGTACGGGCGGCAGGGCGACGGCGGTGACGGTGGTGCTGCGGGCACCTTCGGGTGCGTAGACGCAGAAGGGGTGGCCGGTCTCGTCACGCAGGGTGCGGACCCACGCCTGGGTCATCCGGGCCATCTCGGCGTGGCGCGCCCAGCGCCCTTCGATCGTTTCACGCGCGATGTACTCGCCCTGCACGGCCGTGGCATACAGCAATGAGATGGCCGGGGTGCTCGGTGTCTGGTTCTTGTGGACGAACTCCTCGAATTCGACCAGATCGAAATAAAGTCCGCGCGCGGTGGCCTGTCCGGCCTGGGCGATGTAGCGCGCGGACGCCACGCCGAAGGCGAGACCGGGAGGCAAGGCGAGCGCCTTCTGGGAGCCGGTGAGCACGAAGTCGAGCTCCCACGCGTCGGTTTCAACCGGTACCCCGCCCAGCCCGGTCACCGAGTCCACCAACACCGCGGTGTCGTAGCGATGCGCGAGAGCGGCCAGGTCGGGGAGCGAGGTCAGCGTGCCCGTGCTCGTCTCGGAGTGGACCACCGTGATCGCCGCGAAGTGCTGCTCGCGCAGCGCGCGCTCGACGACCTCCAGCGGTACTGCCTGATGCCAGTCGCCGCCGATCACGCGCGTCTCGCGGCCGCACGCCTGCGCGATGTTGGCGAAGCGCTCACTGAAGGCGCCGTTGACCATTGAGAGAATCGGCCCCGGCGTTGCGCAGCGGATGGCCGCTTCCATGAGTCCGGTTGCGGACGAACTGGAGACGTAGACCGGGCGCGTGGTCCGGAACACCGGACGTAATCCGTGCTGGATGCGGGCGAAGAGCGCTTCGAACACGGCGCCGCGGTGTGGCAGCATCGGGGCCAGCATCGCTTCGAGGAGCTCACGCCGGACTTCGGTGGGGCCGGGGAGGAAGAACGTGCCGAACTCGGACATCGCGCGTTACCTCGAGGAGACGGGATGAAAGAGCAGCGGATACAGGGCGGCGAAGCTGTCCGCGACAGCATCGGCCACGGCCACCACGTGCTCCCGGTGCGCGACCCCGGTGTACGCGATGAAATTTGTCACAACCCCGCGCACGGCGGCATCGGTGGAGCCGTCGCCGATCATGACGCTGGGGGTGGCCAGCGCGAGCTGCTGTACGATAAGCGGCTTTCCGCGCTGCGTGGCGAGGGGCTGGTCCCCATCGAGCAGGCTCATGGTGCCGTCGGTATCGCGCGCGAGTGCGACGGCGTGCACGCGATCGGTGGGCAGGCCCAGCTGCTCGGCGACCGGCGCGATGGCGCGGCGCAGCCCGCCGCTGAGCAGATGCACCTGCACCCCGGCGCGCTGCAGTGCCGCGATGAGTTCCGTGGCGCCGGGTTGCAGTGCGGCGCGGTACGCGTGGGCCAGCGCCAGCAGTTCGTCGTCCGTGGGGCGGATGCGTTGCAGGCGACGCGTGTACACCGCCTCGATCGGGATCTCGCCGGCCATCGCCTGCGCGGTGAGCGCTTCGCTCTCGCGCGCCGTCTCCGGGTCGCGCCGCGCGGCCAGCCAATCGATGCCTTCGATGTCGCACACGGTGGAGTCAACATCGAGGATGACCGACCGAAAGCGCGGACGGTCGAGATTGACCGCGGCGGGTGCGGTGGCGTGGCTCACAGCACGTTGCCGGGCGCGAGCAGCGCGAGCGGATCGAACTCCTGCTTGATCGCGCGCATCACCCGCTGCTGCGCGTCGCTGGCCTGCATGGGCAGCCAGCGACGCTTGAGTTTTCCGATACCATGTTCGGCCGCCACGGTGCCTCCCATGGCGATCACTTCGCGCAGCGTGGCTTCCACCACGCGCTCGATGCGGTGCAGCTCGTCGGCATCCTGCGCGATGAAATTCTGATGCGGATGGCCGTTGCCCGCGTGTCCATACGCGATGCCCGACGTGATCCCCGCCTCCGCAGCGAAGCCACGCGCGATGTGCAGCGCGTCGGCGAGCCGCGGATAGGGCACGGCCCAGTCGGTGCTGACCTTGCGACCGCCGAACGGCCGCCGTGCGGCGCCGCGCTCGTTCATCGTGGCCGGCACCGCATGGCGCAGGCGACGTGCGTCGCGCAGCGCGGTCGGTGAGTCGTACACCCGGATGTCGCTGCTGGCGGCATTGTGTGCATCGGCGAGTTCGAGCCACGCTTCGAGCGGCAGTTCGTCACCGGGGTGTGCTTCGTCGGCGCCCGTCTCCTCGACGTACACCATGGCCGTCGCGCCGGTGGCCCACGCGGTGCTCCCCTCGGCGGCACGTGCAATATCCATGGCGCCGCGATCGAAGAATTCGAGGCAGCGCGGATGCACAGCCGGTGAACGCCGCGCCGCCACCACGAAGGCCAGCGCATCGGCTTCGCGATCGAAGGGCACCATGAGGCCAAGCACCTGCGCCGGCAGCGGATGCAGCGCGAGTTCGGCCTCGACGACGATGCCGAGGGTGCCTTCACTGCCCACGAACCAATCGACCGGATCGTGCGCAATGGGATAGCCCACGGTGTTCTTCTCCAGCGCGGGGCGCCGCACGTCGAGCCGTTCGCCGCTGGCCAGGAGGACCGTGAGCGCGCGTACGTGCGGGCGCGTGGCACCGTAGCGCAGCGAGCGCGCCCCCGAGGCGTTGCACGCAATGGCGCCGCCGATCGTGGACTCTTCCTCGCTCGTGGGGTCGGGTGCGAAGAGCAGCCCGGCTGACTCCGCGGCACGCCGCACATCCGCCACGATGGCGCCGGGGCCGACGCGGATGGTGCGCGTGTCCGTGTCGACCTCCCCAATGTGGGCGAGGCCGCGCAGCGACATCAGCAGCCCCCGGTCCGTGATCGATGCGCCCGTGGTGCTGGACTGCCATCCGGCCGCCGTGACCGTGGTGCGCGTGGCCGTGGCGTCGCGCAGGAGGTCGGCGACTTCCGCGATGTCGGTGGGGCGCGCCACCGCGTCGGGGATCATTTCGAGCCCCGACGCGTCGTGGGCGAAGGCGCGGCGGATGTCGAGGTCGGTGGTGGTGACGCGGCCGGCGAGGCTCATGACAGTCGCGCCTCTATTCGGAACGGAAATGCGCGACGCTGGCCGTGATGACATCCGGCAGCTCGAGCAAGGCGCGACGTGTTTCTTCGCTCACCGTGCCGTCGACGGAGATCGCGGCCAGCGCATCGCCACCCTGCGCGAGTCGCGCCTGATGATACTCGGCGATGTTCACCCGTCGTTCGCCGAGCAACGTGCCGACGCGGCCGATCACACCGGGCACGTCGTGGTTGGTGAGAATGAGCAGCGTCTGCTTCGGATTCACGTCCACGTGGAACGAGCCGATGCGGGTGAGCCGGGGCGTGCTGCCGTCGGGCGCGGCACCGGCCACCGCCAGCTGCTGCATCCCGCCGGCGAGTGCCACCTCGATGCCGCGCGGTCCGAGTTCCGACGATTCGCCGACCGAGAGTTCGAGCCCGCGTGCTTCGGCGAGACTGCGCGCGTTGATGAGATTGAGGCGGTCGGATTCGATGACGCCTTCGAGTACGCCGGCGGCGGCGGCCGCGAGCAGCGGTCCGGCGCCGTGGGCGAGATCGGGGCCGATGCGCAGCGCGAGGCGCCGCACTGCGCGCATTCCCTGATCGGCGAGCACGGCCCGTGCCACGGCGGCGGCGCGGCGCGCCACGAGCATAGCGGCCTGCAGGTCACCCCACTCGCCGGTGCCACCCGCCACGTTGATCGACTTCGAGAGATCGTTATGGAGCAAGGCATCGCGGACGGCAAGGCACACATCGCGCGACACGTTACGCTGCGCTTCCACGGTGTTGGCGCCGAGGTGCGGCGTGAGCAGCAGGTTGGGCGCGGTGCGCAACGGTGAATCGGCGGCGAGCGGCTCGGCGGTGAAGACATCGAGCACGGCGCCGCGCAGCTGGTCGGCCTCGAGTGCGGCCAGCAGCGCCGTTTCCTCGACGATCCCGCCGCGCGCCATGTTGACAACGACCGAGCGGTTGGGGAGGCGACCAAGTTCACGCTTGCCGATCATGCCGCGGGTTTCGTCGTTGAGCGGCACATGCATGGTGAGCACGTTGCTCTCGGCGATCAGGGTATCGAGCGACGGGGCGCGGCGCACGCGCAGCGCCGTGAAGCGCTCGTCGGCGATGTACGGATCGAAGGCCACGACCGTCATGCCGAAGGCGTGGGCGCGCAGCGCGACTTCGCTGCCGATGCGACCGAGACCGACAATGCCCAGCGTCTTGCCCTTGAGCTCGCGCCCCATGAACTGCGCGCGGTCCCACTTGCCGTTCGTCATGGACTGCGCGGCGGCCGGCAGTTGCCGGAGCAAGCCGATCACGGTGCCGAAGAAGAGCTCGGCCACGGCGACGGTGTTGCCGGCCGGTGCATTGATGATTGCCACACCGAGATCGGTGGCGACGTCGAGCGCGATGTTGTCGACGCCCACACCGGCGCGGCCCACGACGCGGAGCTTCTTCGCGGCGTGCAGCAATTCGGCGGAGATCTTCGTGGCGCTCCGCCCGACGATGGCGTCATAGTCGCCGATCCGCCGGAGCAGTTCGTCCTTGGGCAGCGTGGGGACCTCATCGACGAGCAGCTCCGGCTCAGCGGCCAGGAGCGCCAGTCCTTCGGGATCGACATCGTCGGTGACGAGAACGCGATAGGTCATGAGAGCACACGAAAGGAAACGCCACGCCCTGCGGTGCCCGAAGCGGGCCCCGCAATGCGCCGGGTGGAAACCGAGTTGGGCCGAGCGGGGGGAGCAGGCACCGGAGCAGGAGTGGCCGCGTGGGGCCTGCTCTCCTCCGGGATCAACGACGACGCGTGACGATCAGGTCCCGAAGTCGTTCCGGCCGAGTGTGCCTCGCAGCATCTCGCGCAGTGACACGAGCAGGTCGTCACGCGCGGCCGGCGAGTCGTCACGCACATGCAACTCGACACCGTCTGCGATCGGGACGCGCCGCCAGCTGGAGACGCCGTTCTGCTTCGGGGCACCGGCCTCCATCTGCAACGCGAGCGCCGGAGCGAGCGATGCGGCGACGCGCCGTTCCAGTGCGTCGCCGGTGACTTCGCGCATCTCCAGCTTGATGGCGTCGAGCGTCTGGCCTTCGCGCTGACGGATCTTGATGGCGAGCAGTTGTAGCAGATGCCGGTAGCCGTACGTGGCGGCGGTCCCGGCACCTTCCGGACGGTCGAGCAGACCGTTTGCGACGTAAAAGCGTACCGCGCGCGCGCTGGGCATGGCGCGCGCCGACGCGTTCGTCGGCTTCATGCCGGCGGAATCGACCAGTGCGGCGGCATGCGCTGCGAGTCCGCGGGCATTCCACGGAGCGTGGCGCGCGTGAGCGCGCAGGAGCGGTACGGGAGACTCGGCCATGGGGAGGGCAATATACGCCGGATCGGGGCGGGGCGCTGACGGGGGCGGCCCGGCCGCGCGGCGAGCGCCGGGGGGTATCAGTGCCGGGGGGTGACGCCCGACGCCGTGAGGAAGCGCACGAGGGCCCGGTTGAACGCCTCGGGGTGCTCGTCGTGGGGGAGATCGCCGCCCGGCAAGACCGCAAATTCGGCCGTCGGCGTGAACTGGCGCACGACCGCCGCCTCGCGGAGGGGGGTCTGGACGGCGGCTTCCCCCCAGGCGAGCAGGACCGGCATGGTCAGCGCCGGCAGGGCCTCGCGGATGTCGCAGTTGAGCTGCATACCGACGAAGGCGGCCGGGGCGAAGCGCGCGGCGGGATGTTGGGCGCTTTGCCAGAACAGCTGAATCGTGTCCGGGGTGAGCGCGGCCCGGTTGGCGTAGATGTCCCGCAGGAAAAAGCGGATGCTGGCGCGGGAGACCAGGGCACCGAAGAGCCCTGCCCCGACCACGGGGCGCCGGAGGAGCGACTCGACCAGCCGGCCGGCGGTGCCGCCGGTGGTGGTCAGGCGTGAGACCCCCGCCGGACCGATGGCGCAGACCGCGCGCACGAGCGCCGGATGGGCGGCCGCGGTGGCGATGGCGTATGTGCCGCCCAGCGACGAGCCCACGAGCACCGCCGGTTCACCGACCACGTCGCGCAGGAAGTCGGCGAGGAGGTCGAGATACATGGCCGCGGTGTAGTGCACCGGCGGCCGGTCGGAGGCGCCGAAGCCCAGCAGGTCGAGGGCGAAGCACCGCCCGTGGGCGGCGAGCGCCGGCACGTTGTGGCGCCACTCCATGCTCCACGCTGACGCATGGACCGAGTGGACGAAGACGAATGGCACGCCAGTGCCCCGGACGACAT
>CANJOX010000181.1 GCA_947475795.1 Gemmatimonadota bacterium | reverse complement strand
TCTGGACTGAACTGGCGACGGCTGCGTTCCATACGTTATCACATCTCCGCGGGTGGGGGACGTGTAGACGTTATTCAGGACTAGACAAAGCGCTTGTCGCTCATCCGTGTTGTTTCGGTGCCAATCCGCGGTCTCCGTGTTCTGGCTGTGGCCGTTTGTAGTTTGCTTTCTGCCCTAGGCTGTTTGATTCCATTGCGATCGCGAATCCCACGTCATTACACAACAGGAGGTCACTCATGACGAACCCTCTCGATTTCAGCGGCAAGCTCATCGTGATCACCGGCGTCGGTCGCGCGGGGCAGATCGGGGAAGCCGTCGCGCTCGCCTTCGCGCAGCGTGGCGCGACACTGGCCCTCCTGGACGTGCAGCAGACCGAGGTCGAGGCGCGCGCGGCCGCGCTCACGGCGCAGGGATTTGTCGCCACCGCGCACGTGGCCAACCTCGCCGACGCGCACGCGGCGCAGCGCGCCGCTGAGGAGGTCGTCGAACGCACGCGGTCGCAGTTTAACGGTCGCGTGGATGCGGTGATCTGCGCCGCCGGTGGCTTCAGTGTGACCGGCCCGGTCAGCGATGCCGATCCCACGGCGTGGGCCAGACAGTTCACGATCAACCTCGAGACCGCCTTCGGGGCCACCCGCGCCTTTCTCCCCGCCGTGCGCACCGCCCGTGGGAGCTTCGTCTACTTCGGATCGCGGTCGGCGCTGCCCGGTGGCGTGCCGAAAGGGATTGCCGCGTACGCGGCGGCGAAAAGCGGTGTGCTCACCCTTATGCAGGCCGTGGCCGCCGAGGAGCAACCCCACGGCGTGCGGGCCAACGCCGTGGCGCCGAACGCCGTGCGCACCGCATCGAACGTCGCCGACATGGGGGACTCGACCGGCTTCGTGGAACGCGAATCCGTGGCCGACGTTATCGCCTTTCTGGCCAGCCCGCTCGCCCGGAATGTGACCGGACAGGTGATTACGCTCGCCTAGACTGGCGCCCACCACGCCGGACGGCCAGCTTTCTCCTTCGATGACACTCGCTGCACGCAGGCGCCCGGCCGTGCGCGGGGTGATCCTCGATCGTTCCCTCGAGGAGCTCCCGCTCTTTCGCCTGAGCGATTCCGCCGACGATACGCCCGTGTCGTTCTCCACCGAGAACGGAGGGCGCTGGCGTGTCATTCCCGCCCCGGGCGATCGCCTGCCGGGCACCTTCGATCAAGATGTGTACGTCGAGCTCCTGCACCGCTACAACGAGGCGGGAGCACCGGCCGACGGCGCCGTCACGTTCACGCTGCACGCGTTCCTGCGCTCCATGGGCCGGCGGGCGGATGGACGCACCTACGAGCAACTGCGCGCGGCGCTGGCACGACTGGAGCGCACCACCCTCGAATCGGTCGGCGCCTACTGGTCGGCGCACAGCGCCCATCAGGACATCAGCTTCACGGTGCTCAGCACGGTCTCCGTGCAGCGGCGGCGCGTGGCCGATCGTGAGCAGCTGCACCTGTTCGGCAATCTGGCCGCGGGCGAGCCGGGAGACGCACGGGTGACCCTGTCAGCCACCATGCGGGCCAATCTCGCCGCACGCCACACGATCACGCTGTCGGCCGCTCGCTACCACGCCCTGTCCTCTCCGGTGGCCCGTCGCTTGTACCGCATGCTCGAGGTCGCTCGCGCCGACGGGCGCCTGTCCTGGCGCATCTCGCTCGAACGGCTCGCCGAGCAGATGCCGCTCACACAGCGGTACCCGTCGCACCTGCAGCGCGTGCTGCAGCCGGCCCACGAAATGCTCCTCAGCGCCGGGCTGGTACGCGACATCGCCGTCCGTCAGTACGACCGGATCTGGAGCGTCGATTACGTCCTCGGCTCACGCCCTAGAGAAGAATCCTGACCCGCCCCGCCTGATCCGGTCGCTGGAACACCGGAACAGCGCGCGCCCCGCCGCGTACGTATTCCTGATAGTTTTCTCGGTCCCTCCTTCGCGAGTAGCCGCATGACCCGCTCCAGAAAGGCCGCGCTGGCCAGCCTGCTTCTCCTCCCTGTCCTCGCCGGAGGCTTCGCCCTGCAGGCGCGGTCCACCCGTGGCGGGGCGCAGCTCCTCGATCAGGTGCTGACCTTCGTCGCGCTCCGCTACGTCGACACCCTCGATGCCCAGCAGCTGTACGAGAAAGCTGCCCGTGGACTCGTGCAGGAGCTCAACGATCCCTACACCGAGCTCTTCACCCCGAAGCAGCTCGAAGAGTTCTCGCGCAACACCAACGGGCGCTATGCCGGCATCGGCATGGAGATCTCGAAGGTCGGCGACTACGTCACCGTCAACAAGGTCTTCCCCAACTCCCCGGCCGAAAGTGGCGGCGTGGAAGAAGGGGACAAGATCATGATCATCGACACCACCAATGCGCGTGGCTTCAACACGCAGCAGGTGCAGAACAAGCTGCTCGGTCCCGTCGGAACGCCGGTCACGGTGACCTTCGGCCGCATCGGCGTGGCGCAGCCGGTGAAGATGAACTTCACGCGCGCCGAAATTAAGGCGCCGGCCGTTCGCTACAGCATGATGCTCGACGAACACACGGGCTATGTGCCGCTCGAGCGCTTCTCCGAACAGACCACCGAAGACGTGGCCAGCGCCATTCTCGGCCTCACACGGCGCGGCGCCAAGGGCATCGTGATCGACCTCCGCGGCAATCCCGGCGGAATTCTGGACGAAGCCTTCGCCATGTCGAACCTCTTTCTCCCGCAGGGGAAGGAGCTGTTGTCGGTGCGCGGCCGTGGTGAGTTTCAGAAGTTTGTCGCCGAACGGGAGCCGCTCGCCCCGGATGTGCCGCTGGTGGTCCTCGTCGATGGCGGCTCAGCCTCCGCGTCCGAGATCGTGGCCGGTGCGCTCCAGGACTACGATCGCGCGCTCGTGCTCGGCACCACCTCGTACGGCAAGGGACTCGTGCAGTCCGTCTACAATCTCGACGGTGGCTACGCGCTGAAGATCACCACCGGCAAGTGGTTCACGCCGTCGGGGCGCTCCATCCAGAAGGATCGCAAGATGAATGCGGACGGACAGTACCTCGAGGTGCGCCCGGATTCGCTCGAATCCGACTCGGTGCGAAAGGCACGTCCGACGTACAAGTCGGCGAGTGGGCGTACGCTGTACGGCGGCGGCGCGATCACGCCCGACGTCATCGTCGCGCCCGATACGCTCTCGAGCGCCGAGCAGGCGTTCCGTCGGGCCATCGCCCCCTACGGCCAGAAGTACTTCGCGCTCATCTCGGCCATCGCGGAGCAGCAGAAGGGCAAGGTCGCAGCGAATTTCGTGGTCAATCCGGCCTGGCGCGACGAGCTCTACCAGCGTCTGGTCGCCGACACCGTGAAGCTCGACAAGGCGATCTGGGACGGTGGCGCGCCTGATGTCGAGCGTGCGATCGAAGATCGCGTCGCCAAGCTCGTCTACGGCGACACGCTTGTACGGCGGCGCAGTCTCCGGGACGACAACCAGCTGCGCACCGCACTGGAGCTCCTCAAAGCATCACGGACACAAAAGGACGTGTTCGCCGCTGCCGGGTCGGTCCCGGCCGCGAGCAAGCCGGGTGTGGCCCGCCGACGCGGGAACTGAGCCGGTGCGGCGCGTAGGCTGACCTCGTAACTGTACTGATTGCCGCATGGGCTGGACCGGTCTACGGTTCAGCCCATGCGTATTTTCAGCCCCCTTCCGATCGTGGCCGCCGTGACCCTCGCGGCGGCCTGCACCCCGACCTCCCGCCAGAGCCCGGCCAGTGCCGCGACGCCGATGGGCGACAGCTTCGCCCCCGACAGCGGCGAGTCGCACCTCAGCAACCTGCGGCAGCTCACCAACGGTGGGGAGAACGCGGAAGCGTACTTCAGTGCCGATGGGCAGTGGATCACCTTCCAGTCCACCCGCGATGGCCGCACCTGCGATCAGCAGTACGTGATGCGGCGCGATGGCTCCGGGCTCACCAAGGTGTCCGTGGGCGGAAAGACCACCTGCGGCTGGTTTCTCCCCGGCAGCCAGCGGTTGTTCTTCGCCTCCACGCACGCGGCCGACAGCGCCTGCCCGGTCAAGCCGGATCCGTCGCAGGGATATGTGTGGGGCATCGATCCGTTCGACATCTACACCGTCGGCCGCGACGGCAAGGATCTCAAGCGCCTCACCAATTACGGCGTGTACACCGCTGAGGGCGTGCTTTCACCGAATGGAAAGTCGATCGTGTTCACGTCGCTCAAGGACGGTGACCTCGACATTTACACCATGAATGTCGACGGCACCAACGTGAAGCGTCTCACCACCACGCCCGGCTATGACGGTGGCCCGTGGTGGTCTCCCGACGGCACGAAGATCGTGTATCGCGCGTGGCACTACACCGACCCCGCCGAGCTCAAGGCGTATCAGGATCTGCTGGGCAAGCGCATGATCCGTCCCAACCGCATGGAGCTGTTCGTCATGAACGCCGACGGCTCTGATCAGCGGCAGATCACCAAGCTCGGCGGTGCGAACTTCGGCCCGTCGTGGACCCCGGACGGCCAGCGCATCATTTTCTCGTCCAATCACGTCAATCCGCGCAGCCGCAATTTCGACTTGTACATCGTGGGACTCGACGGGACCGGTCTCGAGCGCGTCACCACGAACGGCGACTTCGACGGCTTCCCGATGTTCAGCCCCGACGGCAAGCAGCTGATCTGGGCGTCAAACCGGCACGACGCGAAGCCCGGCGAAACCAATCTGTTCCTCGCCGACTGGAAGAACTGACGTCCGGTACGCGAACCGGCGGGGTAGCCGCCGGTTCGCGCCGTTCAGTCCTCGCGGTGTCCCAACCGTGGCGCACCGGCGGCGTGGAGTCCGAGCGCCCGCAGCAGGTCGGCCGTCGCCAGCTGGTCGTCGGCACTGAGCCCCTCCATACTCCTGCTCAGCAACGCGGCGTGTTCGGGGAAGATCCGCTCCACGAATGCCGTCCCCGCAGGCGTGAGCGCCGCGTAACGCGCGCGCCGGTCTGCTTCGCACGTCCGGCGTTCCACGAGTCCCTTGGCCGTCAGCCGGTCCACGAGAAACGTGATGCCACCGCTCGACACCAGAATACGGCGCTGCACCTCGCCCAACAGCATCGGCCCTCGGTGGTGCAGAGCCTCCAGAATGCCGAACTCGGCCAGCGTAAGCCCATGACGGGCGACATCGGCGGCCGCGAGCGTGGCAATCGCCGCATGCGCGCGCGACAGGATCACCCACAGCCGCAGCGCGGCCGCAGACGCTTCGCCGGGTACGGCCGCCGAGGCGTCGGACCCACCCGCGGTTCCGGAGAGCGAAGACTCAGAACGTAAACGCGTTGCCATATCTTCAAGCCTCTCCATCGTGTGGGCGCCGCGCAAGGGTGCGCGCTCACCTGCCCTCTGTCAGACCGGCCCACGAGGTTACCCCGCATGTCCAGATTCGACCTGCGCACCGCCGCGACCGGCGACCGCGTCCAGCATGAGTTCCTGGTGCGTGATCGCACCGAAAAGTTGACCAAGGCCGGCCTGCCGTTCGTCGTGCTCACCCTCGCCAACGGATCCGGCAGCATCGAGACCGCACCCATCTGGTCGGAGAAGCTCGACTGGTGCGCTGGCGCCGACAAAGGCCGCGTCGTGCAAGTCATCGGCGACATCGGCAGCTTCGGCGACAAAGGCATCGGCAAACGTCAGCTCACCGTCACCGCGCCGGTGCGGGTACTCCCAGCCGACCAGTTCGATCCCACCGACTTCCTGCCCCGCATCGATGTCGACACGGAGCGCGTCTGGGATGCCTTCGACGACCTGCGCCACAAGATTGCCGCCCCGTCGGTCCGCGCCGCCGTCGACCTCTTCTTCGCCGACGACGAGTTCCGCGTCCGCTTCGAGCGGACGCCGGGGGCGGTGAACGGGCACCACGCTCAACTGGGCGGACTGCTCCTGCACGTCTTCGAAGTCACGAAGATCGCCAAGACCATCGCCACCACGGTGCGGAAGGCGAACGCCGATCTCGCCGTGGCCGGCGCCATGTTGCATGACATCGGGAAAGTGGAAGCCTACAGTGTCTCGCCCGAAGGCTTCGCCCACACGCCCACCGGCATGCTGCTCGGGCACGTCACGCTCGGCGCGCTCATGTTCGATCGGAAGCTCACGGCATCACCGCTTGCCCTGACGCAGGCGCAGCGCGACGAACTGCTGCACTTCATCCTCTCGCATCACGGCGCCCTCGAGTTCGGCAGTCCAGTCCAACCGATGACCGTGGAAGCGGAAATCGTGCACTGGGCCGACGAGGCCTCGGCGAAGGCCACCGACATGGTCGACGAGATGTCCGACCCTGATCTGTTCCCGCCCGGCACGGACACAGAAGTGTCGGCCAAGCGCTCGTGGCGTCTGGGGAGAAAACTCTGGCGACGACCCGCCCCCTGGGAGTGATTTTCGTCACCGGACCTAATGGTCTGGACTGACCGTTCCGAGGGAAAAACCAGTTATATTTCTCTTAGCCGGTTATTCGGATATCGAGTTTTTTGACGTGGATGGTGCCGGATTCCGCAAGGCTGTTTTACATTTTTCCTCGTCGGCCGCCGGATCATGGCCGGCGCACTTTGCGCGAGGAGGCGAGATGCGTAAGCCACGTCCGAACACGTACAACCCGGCGCAGGCGCTGCACTTGATTGCGGCTGACCGCACC
>CANJOX010000180.1 GCA_947475795.1 Gemmatimonadota bacterium | reverse complement strand
TGTCCGTGTCCCGGCCGGTGGTAGATGAACTCCTGCATCCCCTGCTTGATCTGGTACGCGTGCACCTTGTACGCGATGTCGGCGCACACGGCACCGGGCTTGGTCTCTTCCACGATGATCTGCACGGTGTCGGCCACCACCTGCCACATGCGGTCGTGCGCGCTGTTGGACGGGCGCAGGATGTAGTTGCGATACCCTTCGCCGCCGTAGCCGCCCAGGAGGATGTCACAGTTCACGTACACGGGCTGCCCCTTCTGCAGGGGCGCGTGGAAGAACTGGTTGGGGTGCGGGTACGCGGTGGCGACGCCGGTGCGCACGTAGTTGCCGGTGACTTCCATCCCTACGGCGCTGTGCGGCCGCCCGTCGCGTTTCACGTCGCGCATCATGAGGTTGATGCCGTACTGCGACAGCGCCTGGCCCACCTGATAGTCGGTGGTGCGGGTACCGTGCTCCAGAATAAAGTCGCGCGCGAAGCAGTGCACGAGATCGAAGTAGCGGTACGCGCGCTGCGTGAGCGCGATCTCTTCCGGCGTCTTGATCACCTGCATCCGCAGACACAGGTCGCTCACATCGGCGACCTCGGCGTTGGGGAGGATGCGGCTGAAGGTGCGCTGGGCCGACGGGGTGAGTTCGCGGTCGAGGCCGATGGTCGCGTCGCCGAGTCCCTTGGCGGCGAGCTGCCCCAGCACCCACGCCCAGAGGTCCACGCGCCCTCCCTTCGCCAGCTGCCCGCGGTTGGGGAAGCCGCCCTCGGCGTGCGGATAGCAGAAGTAGTACTCGTTCTCGGTGCACCACCACGACGTGATGAGGTCACGGTCGATGGCGGGGGAGAACCAATACACCGTGTCCGTCTCGCGCGTGGGCATCATGGCCCACGTGGTGCGCTCGCCGCTGCCGCGGAAGCAGCCGGTGAAGTACACCAAATTGACGTCGCTCTGGAGCAGGATCACGTCCACGCCGCGCGCACGTGCCTGCTCGCGCAGCCGTCGCGACTGTCCCTGATACCACGCCAGCGGCAACCGGTCGGTGCCCACCGGCGCCGGCGTGGGATGCCGCGGATTCTCGACGAGCAGCCGCTCCGATCCCTCGCGGCCACTGGTGAACGTGTGGGCGCTGAGCGCCTCGGCAGCAGAGGCGGAGGCGGCGAGCCCCAGCCCGATCCGGCGAACGAAGTCGCGGCGAGAAGCAGTCATGCCGGAATGGAGTGCTCGCGACGCGCGCCGTCAATGCGTGCGGCGCCGGGGCCGGGGCCGGTGCCGGGGCCGGTGCCGGTCGCTCTCGCCGTGCCCGCGCGCGCGGCGCATACTTCCGGTGGTGCCGCGGGATCGCCTGTTCCGCGGACGTTCCCGCTTGCCCCATCCGATCATGAGCCAGACCGTTCGCGCCGCCGTGATGACGGCGCCGCATCAGCCCCTCGAGCTGCGCGAGCTGCCGTGGCCCACGCTCACGCCGGGGAGCGCGATGCTGCGCACGTTGTACTCCGAGGTGTGCGGCACGGACGTGCACCTGCATCACGGCCGGATGGCGGGGGTGCCGTTCCCGATCGTGCCGGGGCACGTGTCGGTGGGGCATCTGGCCGAGATCCGCGGCACGATCACGGATATCGAGGGGGTGCCGTTCCGCGAAGGGGATCTGGTGACATTCCTGGACGTGCACGAGACGTGCGGCGCGTGCTACGAGTGTCTGGTGACCAAGCAGACCACGCGCTGTCCGCACCGGAAAGTGTATGGCATCACGTACGGCATTGCCGACGGGCCACTGGGCGGGTGGGCGGACCACATTTGGATGAAGCCGGGGGTGAAGCTGCTGCGGCTGCCGACGGCGGTGGATCCGGCGCAGTTCATTGCGGGCGGCTGCGGGCTCGTGACGGCGATGCATGCCGTGGAACGCGGCGGGGTGCGGTTGGGCTCCACGGTGGCCGTGTTGGGGGCGGGACCGGTGGGGCAGGCGGCGATTGCACTCAGCGCGCTGGCCGGTGCACAGTCGGTGATTGCGGTGGGGGCCCCCGCGGCGCGACTGGAGTTCGCGCGGCGCATGGGTGCCACGGCGGCGGTCTCGCTCGATCTGCCGCACGAGGAGCGCGTGGCGGCGGTGCGGGCCGCCAACGGCGGGCGGGGCGTGGACGTGGTGATCGAAGTGGCCGGCGATCCGCAGGCGGTGGGGCAGGCGCTCGACCTCGTGCGTGACGGCGGCGTGGTGGTGGTGGCGGGGCAGTACACCGACGGCGGGCCGATCGCGATCAATCCGCACTGGCAGATCAACCGGAAGCACGTGGAGATCCGCGGCTGCTGGGGGTGCGACTATTCGCACTTCCACCGGTCGGTGCAGCTGCTGGCGCATCAGGGCGGGCAGCTGCCGTGGCTGGACGCGGTGTCGCGCCGGTTTGCGCTGGCCGAGGCCAACGAGGCGCTCGCGGCGGTGGCCAACCGCGAGGTGGTGAAGGCGCTGATCGTGCCGGGGTAGCGTGCGGCGCTTGCTCGACATCGGGCGGTGACGACGGCGCCGCGTGAGGGGATCTCCAGTGGCCAAGCCAACCGTTCACGGCAGCCGCTCAGATGCATTTGATGTGTAACCGACGTTTTTCCTCATCCACATACCCACACAATGCCCAATCCGCGAGACTACTTCACCGATCCCGCAGAACGACTCATCGCAGAGACGTCATGGGCCGTGGCAGCGAATCCTTCGCTGGACGCGTGGCAGCCCGAGGCGAGTATGAGTTTCTGGACGCAGCTGCCACACACTCACAACCAGATAGTCCTGGCGCGCGCCTGGACAACCGAAAAACGTGAAACGCCACATCCGGAGTCCAATAGAAAAGACGGTGGAGTTTACGCCACGCGAGCGTCGATCGCGACAGTGCTTGGCGTCGACAATGTCAAAGTGACGGGCACCAATATCGCCAACGTGGAGCACTTCTATTCGTCCGCGCTGATCACGACGGCTGTCGGCTTGACCGCAGGGCCGGCGATCGCAGCTGCCTCGAGCGTGGTGTGGGAACTGGTCGTTGGGCCCTACGCGCTTGTGGCGGTGCATACGTGGAATACCGACAAGAGCAAGCAAGACGCGCTGGCCACGCTGAAGATCATTGGTGCAAAGATCGTTGACGGACTGGTAAACAACTACAGCCAGGTCACGGGCCCGGATCAGCGTGGCGTCCGATTCGCGTTCGCGCTGGGTGTTGGCGGCAGTAGCGCCACGCAATCGGTTAAGCAGATCCTGAACGACTACTACAACGCGACCAACTCTGGTCCTCCCCGGACGCTTCCCAGATTCGCGAAAGCCACCAAGCGAAAGTACCGAGTCCGTGGCGGCGAGTCGCTCTCCCTGCTCGCAAAGTGGTTCTACCAAGGTGAAATGTGGCGCTGGCCCGTCATCTATGACCGTAACCGCGCCGTCATCGGCGGCAATTACAACCGTCTCCGCGAGGGCATCGACATCGACATTCCCCTGCCCTGGGAGATGACCGCGCAGGAACTCGCTACCGCCAGGATCAAGCACCAAGAGTGGAACAAGGAGGGTCGCTGGTAGAGTTCGCGTGGGCGATGGCGTGAGGTTGAGCCGCTGCAGTGGAGCTGCTCGAAGGCTAGCGGCGAGCGCTGGCCCAGAGCGGCGCAGACGGCACCGATAACATCGCTTCAAATCGCTGACCACGTGGAGCTTGACGGAGAAGTACTCGTGAATTCCGGGAGCGTTCTCGGGCTTTGGACGCGCCGTGCCCTTCGATCGACTCTTCGGCCCGAGGACGCCAACCGCTTGGCGTGACAGCTGGGGCCGAAGAAGCGGCGACGCCTCGGGACGTCGGGGCTTGTAGACCCCCCGCGCCACCGAGGCCGCGTCGTGCATGCGCGCTCCGGGACCGAGGAGCGCCGAGCGTTCGTCCGACTCGGCTGCTGGCCGTGACCGTTCCGTTGCGCGATGGGCTGTTTCGACGCAACGTCCGCGTGATGCGGCCTAACGAGGCTTGCTGTTGCCGAGCGGACCGACCATCCGCGCAGGGTGAAGCATCGTGCGGTCCGCTCGCGACAGACGCGCGCGTTAGATGGTGAACGAACCATTGACGCTCACATCGGTAGTGTTGGCGTCCGTGCACGCGACACGTCTCGCGCGCGTGGGTTGCCAGCGGCACGAACTCGTCGAGAGGCCATGTCGCCCGGTGCCCGATGTAAGGTTTCGGGGCCGTCGCACCTTATTCGTCTGTCATGCCTTCCCCAATGCCCTTGCAGCCTGCGGCCCTCGCGGCCCCGGCCATCGAACCCCCAGCGACATGGTCCGTCGCAGATCTCCAACGGGGGGACGCCCGCGTGCTCGACGCCTGCTATCGCGTCCACGCACGCCGGCTGTACGCCATTGCGCTCCGGCTCACGGCGTCGCCCGCGGACGCGGAGGACGTCGTGCACGATGTCTTCGTCCGCCTGCCTGACGCGCTCGCGACGTACGAGGAGCGCGGGCAGTTCGCCGCTTGGCTAACGAGACTGACAGTGCGCACCGCGCTCCTCGGCCGTCAACGCGCGGTCCGGCGTGATCAGGTGCATCGCCAAGTCGACGTGCCCACCGATGAGCCGCGCGAGGGGGACCCGGTTGCGTATGCGCGCGCGCTCGCCGCACTCGCCACGCTGCCCGAGCGCCTCCGTGTGGTCTTCGTGCTGCGCGTGGTCGAGGGCTTTGCGCATGCCGAGATCGCCGCGCTACTCGCCATCACCGTCAACACGTCCGAGGTCCGATTGCACCGCGCCCTCCACCAGTTACGACGCCTCGTGGGAGACTTACGATGAGCGACATAATCGACCCAGTGCTCGACCCCGCGCTGCGCACCTTCGTCGCGACCCTGACGAACGGCACGCCCGACTTCGAGGCGGACGCCCTTCTGACACGGATCCACGCCAGTCGCGCGTCTAGCGCCGCGACGCCCCGCCTTCTCGACGACCGCGCCCCAACTCGCCTCGCGCGCCGTCGCGCGTCGCGCTGGTGGCTACGCCTCGGCGTCGCCGCTGCTCTCGGCGTGGTCGTCCCGATGTCCTGGCAACAGTGGCGGACTCCAGGCGCGTCGCCCCGCGCCATACCGATCACGTCACCGACCACACCACCGATCACGTCGAACCCCGTCGCCCTGCTTGCCCCGTGGCCTGCGCTAGCCGGGGCCCAAGGCGCGCCGGCGCGGCCGGTCGCGGCGTTCGCGCCCGTGACCGGACTCGACGCCTCCCGCATTCACCCGGGCCGTCGCACCTACGTGCGTAGTTCGGCGAGCGACTCTCACGACCTGCTGCCTCACGCCGTGTACGAGGAAGAGACCACCCGGCGGTTGGTGGGCGCACGCGCGTTCTGGCTCATCGTCACGACGGAGCACGGATGGCAACTGCGCGAACCCGACGCCGCGCAGCGCGCCCTGCGGGTCGACTCGTTGTGGCTCGATGCCACCTCCTTGCAGCCCATGTCCCGGGTGTATCACATCGGGGAGGACGGGGTGGTGCGTCAGCGCTTCACCGGCACCACGCTGACCGAAGTGGACTCCATCCTCGTGCGCCGCGAGCAACGGTCGTCCTCCACGTTTCGCGCCCGCGAGATGCTCCGGACCACCACGGCGTTCGACGCCACGCGGCCGATCGTGCACACCGAGCAAGCGATGCGACTCCTCCTCCGCGCCCTGCCGCTGACCGCCACGTGGCGCGGCAGCGTAGCAGTGGCGCAGATTGGCGAGTCGCGCGACATGGCGATGTCGCTCGGCGTCCCGCGATTTCTGAATTTGCACGTAGCCGGCGTCGATACCGTGCAGACCTACAGCGGTCGGTTCCCGTGCTGGCGCGTCCAGCTCGACGTTGGGGAGACACCCGAGCTCTGGTTCGTGAGTCAGGAGACCGGCGAAACGCTGCTGTCGCTTGGGGCCTTTGGCCCCGTCTATACAAAATCGGAGGTGCGGCTCCTCTACGGCTTTGAGGAAACGCAGCAAGCGCCGCGGCTCCAGCGCCGATAGCGAACCCGCGGGTTTAGCGCGCGACTCGGCTGCGTGACCAGGCTGCGCACCGCCGCACCTTGCGTTGCTGTTAATAGATTGCACGCTTGCTCCCTGCGTGCGCTGCGTGCATCCTGTTGAAGGGCCCCCTAGCAGAGCGCGAGCATTAGATGTGCCCAATCGCGACGTTTTATCCGCGCGATCCGCGATTCTCAGCTTTGGCAGGATTTCGCCGAGCGCTTGGTTGGCCGTTCAATTTCCCGGGGATTCATTGCTCCTCGCATTTGCGCTTATCGCCGTGCCGTTCCGTACGCTCCAGCCGATTGCGTGCAGCGCCGAGGCAAGCCCACACCTCGCCAGTACCGTAGAGCAGCCCGCGAGACTGTTGAATCCAACCGCCGTGAACGGACAATTCTCCGAGTTGCAGGTTTCGCGAACGCACGCGTCCGGTAGCGATACTTCCTATGAGCTTATTCCCGGCGTACGATGGCACGTTGCGCCTCAGGTACCCCTCGCGACCACCGACAATCTGATCGGCTTTATCGTGGACAGCACGGGCTCGGTGATTCGCTGTTCCATTCGGTTTCGTGCATCCGTTGCCGACTCGGCGAGGCTCATCGCGCTTGCATCACGCTTACAGTTCGCGCCGGCTCGAGTCGCAGATCAACATGTCCCGCAGCTATTCGTCGCGCGACGACGACGCT
>CANJOX010000179.1 GCA_947475795.1 Gemmatimonadota bacterium | reverse complement strand
CGACACGAGTGCCGGATCTTCGCCGAACGAGCGCGCCGCGATGACAGGGTTCTTGGGATTGTTGTTCACGTCGAGCACCGGCGCGAACGCCATGTGGATGCCCATGGCGCGTCCTTCGATGGCCGTCACGCGTCCCATCTCATACGCGAGCGTGGTGTCGCGTGAGGCGCCGATGCCCATCTGATACGGGAACGAGGTGGCGCCGCCCAGCTCGATCGCGTTGGGCAGGAACCAGCCGCCCCGCGCGCGGAACGCCGCACCGGTTTCCAGATCGGCGCCCACCAGCAGCGGCAACGTGGCCGCCCGCTGCAGGGCGTTGACCTTGCTCGCGATATCCAGCGGGCCGCCCACGGACACGATCACGCCGCCCAGTTCGAGGTCGCGTACCTGCCGTTCGATGCTCAGAAAACCCGGCATGTCGGTGGCGGTGAAGTCGCCGAGCGTCCACACCCACACCATCTGCGCCGCCTTCTGGCGCAGGGAGAGCGTGGCCAGCACCGAATCGGCCCACCGCGCATCCGCGGCGGGATTCTTCGGCGCTTCAGCGACTTCCATGCGCGGTGTGACCGGCTCCGGCCGGCGCCCCGTGGGAGGGATAGCGGCGGGGGGCGTCGCCACGGTGCCGGCGGGCGCATCGCCCGGTCGCGCGCTCGATCCCGCGGTGACGCAGGCGGAGACTCCCGCAGCGCCGACCAGCGCCAGCGTGAGGGCGAGACGGGAAATCGGGGGTGTGATCACGGGCAGCGAAGAGTGGGGGGATCGACAGACCGCCGGTACCGACGCCCGGCGATGACAACCCCAAATGTACCCCGCACCTCGGCCATGGTGGCACGCCCGCCGGGGATAGTCACCCGCTGATCCCCGCGTAGCTTCCTCATGGTGTTTCACTCCCTTCTCTCCCCGTCGCGCCGCACCGGTGTGTGCGTCCGTGCTCGTGCCGTCCTCCGGCTCGCGCGGACGGCGTGGCTGCTGGTGATCGCGCCCGCTGTCGCTGGCGCGCAGACCACCACGCCGGCCGCGGCGCGGCCGGACTGGAGCCGCGCGCTCAAGAACATCACGCTGCGCGAGGGTGTGCCGGTTACGCTCTCGATCTCGGGCCAGGCGCGGTGGCGGGAGGAGTTCTTCCGGTCGTTCAACGTGGGCACGCAGGACGACGACTACGGGCTGACCCGGCTGATGCTGGGCGTCGACGTGCAGGCCGGGCGGGCCGCCGGCTGGCACGGTCGCGGCGTCGCCGAAGTGCGGGACGCGCAGGCGCTGGGCCGTGCGCTCCCCGGCGGAACTCGGCCGACCGATGGCGACCGGCATGATCTCCAGAACCTGTACGCCGACGTGGGCTACGGCGCGTCGTTCGTGCGCTACGGCCGGCAGGAGCTGTCGCTGGGACGGGAGCGGCTGGTGGGCGTTCCCGATTGGGCCAACACGCGCCGCGGCTCCGAGGGCACGCGCACGCAGCTGGTGCGCGGACGGTTCATGCTGGAAGGGGCCGATATCCGGCCCATGATCGTCCGGCTCGCGCGCGGCAACCGCCCCGACAGCACACAGCGCCTGCGCGCGCTGTCGATCGGCAGCGCCGCCGGTGCGCCCGCGCTCGCGCGAGGCCTGCCGGCGCTCTGGCAGGTGTACCGCTACGAACAGACCGTGCGCACCACCTCGGCGCGTACGCATCGCTCCACCACGGGCGCCCGGGCGCTCTGGCAGCTCTCGCCGCCCAAGGCCCGGCGCGCGGCCTCGATCGAACTCGAAGGGGCGGTGCAAGGTGGACGGACGGGCGCGCGCACGCTCGACGCCTGGTTCTGGATTGCCGAGGGGCAGTGGCAGTGGCGCAGGGTGCGTGGCGTCCCGACGCTCTCACTCGGGGTAGAAGCCGCGAGCGGCGACCGCCCCGCGACCGCCACGCGGCAGGAATCGTTCGCCGTGCTGTACCCCGCGGCCCATCAGCACGGCGGCTTTGCCGACGTCATCGGGCGTCCCAACGTGCGCGAGCTGCACCTGATCGGCGGCTGGGATCCCATCGCGGCGCTGACGTTGCGCGGGGCGTGGTACCGGTTCGACCGGCGCGCGCTCGACGACGGGGTGTACACCAAGCAGAATACCGTCTTCCGGGCCGCGAGCGGGTCCACCGCGCGCCATGCCGCCGACGAACTCGATCTGACCGCGGCGTGGAAGGCCACCGCGCACCTGCGCGTCCTGGTGGGCGGGGCCACCGTCCTGCCGGGGGCGTTTCTACGCACCACACCGGGGGGCGCGCACGTGGAGCACTGGGGCTACGTGGGCACCACCTATGCGTTCTGAGTGCACCGGCCGCCGCGCCGCCGCTGTTTCGTCGTTCCCTGTCGTCTCCTCTCTCCCGACCGTGTCATGATCCGACGCCTCCTGCTCCTCGCCGCCTTCCCCGGCGTGCTCGCCGCCCAGGCGCAGCCCGTGCCGCAAACCACGGCCAAACCCGGCTGGACGTGGAGCATGGACACGGTCCGCACCGTGGTGAACGCGGTGCGGGCGGGTCGCTCCCTGCGCCCCACCACCTGGCCCGGCGGGGCCCGCGTGGCGGTGCTGCTGTCCTTCGACGTGGACAACGAAACGGTGGCGTTGCGGTTTGGGGAACCCACTGCCGGGTCGCTGTCGCAGGGCCAGTACGGGGCGCGGCAGGGACTGGGGCGTGTGCTCCGCCTGCTCGATGCCCAGCAGATTCCGGCGTCGTTCTTCATTCCGTCGGTGAGTCTGGCGCTGACGCCGGACATGGCGGCACAGATCAAGCGCAGCGGCCGGCACGAGTTTGCGGTGCACGGCTGGATCCATGAACTGAACACCACGCTCCCCGATTCCATCGAGCGTCGGCTGCTGGCGCGCGCCGTGCAGGAGCTCACCGCCCTCACGGGCAGCAAGCCCACGGGCTACCGCGCGCCCAGCTGGAACTTCAGTGCGAACACGCTGTCGATCCTGCGCGACATGGGCTTCCGTTACGAGAGCTCGCTGATGGCCGACGACGATCCGTACGAACTGCTGCAGCAGGGCGCCCCCACGGGGCTCGTGGAGCTGCCCGTGGAATGGATCCTCGACGACGCGCCGCTGTTCAATCCGCAGGGCGAGCGCTACAGCGCCCCGCGCGATGTGGCGCAGGTGTGGATCGATGAGTTCGACAAGGCCTATGAAGAACGTGGCATGTTCGTGCTCACGATGCACCCGCACATCTCCGGCCACCGTTCGCGGATCGTGGCCCTCGAGAAGCTGATCGCGCACATCAAGACGAAAACCCGTGGCACGGTCTGGTTTGCCACGCACGGCGATGCCGCCGAGTACGTTCGCAAGGCCGCGCAGCTCGGCGAACCGCGCTCCCGTTGACCCGCTCCGCTCACCTGTCGCTCCCGTTGACCGCCCTCATGTCCTTGCCGTTCCGTTGCCGTGCCGGCGTCATCGCCGGTGCACTGGCCGCCAGCGCACTGGCCGCCGTCTCCCCTGCCCTGCTGCCGGCGCAACCGGTCCGCACGCGCATCGTGGGGACCGTGTTCGACAGTGTCGCCACGCAGTGGCTGGGTGGTGCGACGGTCCAGCTGGTGGACGCGGCCAATCCCGCCAACGTGCGCACGGCCATCGCCACGGCCAACGGCCGCTTTGCGCTCGATTCGGTGGCGGCCGGCACATATCTCATCGGGTTCTTTCATCAGCGCCTCGATCAGCTCGGGCTTGAAGGGCCGCTGTTTCGCGTGAACGTCGCCACGGCGGAGCCGCTCGAGGTGCCGATGGCCACGCCGTCGGCGGAGACGATCATCACGAAGCGCTGCGGACCGGGCGACCCGGATGAGCCCACCGGGTTGTACATGGGCTTCGTGCGCTCGGCGCGCGATCAGGTGCTGGTGCCGGCCGCCCGGGTGCGCGCGCAGTACTCGGAGGTGACCATCGGACCGCGCGGCGTCGAACGGCGCTCGCCGTCCCGGTTCGGCAGCTCGGCCGACGACGGGTTGTTCACGCTGTGCGGCGTGCCGCGCAACGCGCCGATCACCGCGCGCGCGTATGCCGGCACCGACTCCACCGGCTTCATCGAACTGCGCGTCCCGCGCAACGGGCTGCTGGTGCGGGATCTCGTGATCGGCTCGACCAGCAAGGGCACGGGCGCGCTGCGCGGTATGATCTCGGGTGCCACGGGGCAACCGCTCACGAACGCGCGCGTAGTGCTCTGGGGCGCCAGCGGGAACGGGACGAATACCACGAACGGGCAGTACACGATGGACGGACTCCCCACCGGCACGCAGATGCTCGAGGCGCGGGCCATCGGCTTTCAGCCGATGCGCGTGGTGGTGGACGTGCCGGCCACCGGCGAGGGCACGGCGGACATGCGGCTGGAAACGCTCGTGGCCACCGTGGACACGATGCGCGTGCGTGGCGACCGCGTGTCGCCGCTCATGGCCGAGTTCGAAAAGCGTCGGCGGGGCGGCTTCGGCTCGTTCCTGGACGAGAACCAGCTGGCTCAGCGATCGCCGATGTTCATGGCCGACATTTTCCGGACGGTGCCCGGCATCGCGATCGCGCAGGGGCAGTCGGCGCAGGGACGCGTGATGATGCGCGGCGCGACGGCCGGTGGGAACTGCGCCCCGGCCGTCTTCCTGAATGGCATGAGCGTGCCGGTGCCGGACGGCAACCTCGACGGCATCCTCAACCCGCAGGAGGTCGTGGGCGTGGAAGTGTACGCGCGCACGGCGAGCGTGCCGCCGCAGTTCGACTCGCGCAACGGTTGCGGCTCCATTGTGATCTGGACCGGGGTGCGGAAGGCACGACGCTGACCCCCCGAACGTCGGCGCGCCGGCTGGGTACGATCAGGCGGCGCGCTGGCCACCATCCTGCGGCCCGGAGCGCCCAATGACTTGTCCACGGAGCGTACCCGAATGACCATGACACCAACCGCTCCCGCGGAGGGGCCGCGGGTCCGACGTCAGCCCCGCCGTAGGCGATCCCTCGGCGGCGCCCTCTCGAACGCGTTGTGTCGGGGTATCCTGAGCGCGACGCTCGCGGTGGGTGCGCTGTCGGCGTGTGCGCTGGGTAAAGCGACCGGTACGGGGATGACCGTGATGCTGATCGTGGAAAACCGCGGGTACCACGATGTGAACGTGTACGCCGTGCGCAGCGAAGGCGCGCGCGGCACGCGGCTCGGCACCGTGATCGGCAACACCACGACCACATTTCGCGTGCGCGAGAACGACCTGCAGCCCGGCGGGATCATGGTGCTGCAGGTGCGTGCGATCGGTGGCCGGTCCACCTGGACGACACCCGGGCTGCTGGTGGGAACCGGGTCCATCGCGAAGCTCGATGTGGTGGCCACCGGCACCACCGACCTGAGTCAGAGCCAGTTCTACCTGCAGCAGTAGCGCCGACGGCGTAGACGGCCGCTCACACGGCAGCTCAGACGGCGGTGTCCTCGCCCGCAGCACCGGCGCCCGGCACCAGGGGGGCCAACAGCGCCGCCAGCTGTGCGGCCGCCGCGCCCCAGCCGTGGTGGAACCCCATTTCCTCGTGAGACTCGCGGTCGGACTCCGACCAGTGCTGCACGCGCGCGGTGTACCGCGTGCCACTGCCTTCCGGTGTGAACGTGAGCACCACCGTCATGAACGCCTTGGGCGACGGTTCCCAGGCGCTCGTGAAGGCATCCGTGATCACGAGGCGTTCGTTCGGCACCACGTCGAGGTACACCCCACGGTTGGGGACCCGCTGTCCCTCGGGGCTCTCCATCTCGATGTAGTTGGACCCGCCGGGACGCACGTCCACCTCGGCCTTCACCGTTTTCCATGGCGCCGGTGTGAACCACTGCACCAGCAGCGCAGGATCGGTCCAGCCGCGATACACCAGATGCGGCGGCACCGGCATGTGGCAGGTGAACACCAGTTCGCGGGGGTCGGTGGCGTCAGTCATGATCACGGTGCAGCAGAAGAGGAAGGGATCGGCACACGACGATGCCGCGCGATGCTACCGGAGCAGGCCACGAGCGGTCGCCGTGCCCGCGACGACGCGGCCGCGGTCGTCGAGTCGTTCGAGATTGGCCGAAATGCGGCGGACGTATTCGAGCGTCTCGCCATGCCGCCAGCGGGGCACACCGGCCGCGATGGTTTCGATGTTCCGCCACCGGCGTGGATCGAGCCGCTGCGCGCGCGCACGGCGCTGCGCCGACAACAGCGTGCCCCGGCCGGCATTGTAGCTGGCGAACATGAACAGGTGACGATCGTCGCCCACGGAGTCACGCGCCCACCGCTGCCAGAGCACGCGATCGTAGGCGATGCCGGCCTCGATGTTGAGTTCGGGGCTGTCGATCATCGTGAGGTCCACGTTGTCGGACGCGACCTCGCGGTACGTACTGGGCATGAGTTGCATCAGGCCGCGCGCGCCGACCCGGCTGCGCGCCGCGGGGTCGAGATTACTCTCGGCCATCCCCTGCGCCTTGAACAGCCGCCAGTCGAAGCCGGGGCCGAAGGAGCGCTTGGAGGCCTTGCGGAACGTGTCATCGTAGCGATCGGCGGCGGCGCGCGGTTGCGCCGCCAGCGGGCGCGCACCGAGCGACGGTACCGCGGTGGCCGCCAATACCGCCATGGCCACGACAACCCGTCGCGCGGCGCGCATCAGTTCAGCGCACCGCCAACCACGATACCCACCGCGATGAAGATCGCGGCGACGAACAGGCCAACGGCGATGTTTCCCTTCTTG
>CANJOX010000178.1 GCA_947475795.1 Gemmatimonadota bacterium | reverse complement strand
TGGACGGACCCGTCGGCGCCGAAGGAAATCGCCTCGTTCGATCGCGGCCCGGTGGACTCCACCCGCATGGCGATGGGCGGCTCGTGGTCGGTGTACTGGTACAACGGCTCGATCGTGAGCTCGGAAATCGCGCGTGGTCTGGACGTGGCCGAGCTGGTGCCGAGCCAGTACCTCTCGCAGAACGAGATCGATGCGGCCAACACCGTGAAGTGGGACTACCTGAACGCGCAGGGTCAGCCGAAGATCTCCTGGCCGCCCAGCTTCGCGCTGGCGAAGGCGTTCACGGACCAGCTGGAGCGGAAGGGCTGCGTGGCGCCGGCGAAGATCGCCGACATCCGTGCGTCGATCTCGAGCGCTGAGAAGACGTCGGGCGCGGCGCGCAACACGACGCTCACGAAGCTGGTGTCGGACGTCGAGTCGAACCGCAGCTGCGACCCGAAGAAGACGGACCTGCTGAAGAAGGCGCTGCAGGATCTGCAGACGCTGGCGATGTAATCACGCCGCTGGTTTGTGGTGCCACACAGCCCCCGATCCCTCGCGGATCGGGGGCTGTGTCGCGTTCGGGGCTCGATAGATTGCGACATCCCTTCACCCGCACCCGACCCGATGACCGCCGACTCGATGCTGCCGCCGTGCCCCGCCTGCCGCTCTGTGTACACGTACGAGATGGGCACGCTCTACGTCTGCCCCGAGTGCGCCCATGAATGGTCGTCGATGGCCGCGTCTGACGCGCCAGCGGCCGAGGCCGCATCGGCCGGCATCACGGATGCGAACGGCACGCCGCTCGCGGATGGGGACACGGTCACCGTGATCAAGGACCTCAAGATCAAGGGCACGTCGCTGGTGGTGAAAGTCGGCACGAAAGTGAAAAACATCCGCCTGGTGGACGGGGACCACGACATCGACTGCAAGATCGACGGGATCGGCGCGATGAAACTCAAGTCGGAGTTCGTGCGGAAGGTGTGAGGGCGAGGCGAGACCGCCCAGCACGGGAACGCCGAGGCGGTGCGCCGAGTATGACGAGGCGCGGTCACGCGACCGCGCATCCCACCCAATGGAGCGCCGTATGACGAATGCCTGGCACGTCCTCATCACCGTCCCCTCCGGTCTCGAGGCGGACATGATCATCGCCCGTCTCGAAGCGGCGGAGATTCCCGCGATGCGCGACAACAATGACACGGTCGGGATCTTCGGCCCCGGCTTTCAGGGGGCGACGGCGCGCGGGGTCTCTGTGCTGGTGCCTGAGGGCTACGCGGCCGACGCGCGCGACGTGCTGGAGGATGTGGGGGAGAACGTGGTGGTGCACGACGACGAAGAAGAGCAGGAGATCGTCGAGTAGTACGTCACGGCGGGAACCTGCTAGCTTGCACCAGCACAGGCCGCTCGTGGCCTGTGCGTCCCGCACCTCAGCCACGACGTCATGCAGAAGAAACGCGCGCTTGCCCTTCAGGCCGCTTGGGGGGCGCAGCCCTGTGATCATCCGGCCTTTTCGAAGGAGTACGACCTCGGCGAGCGCACCGGCAGCTACGTGTGCACGCAGTGCGGCGCGATCTTCAGCTTCCGTGAAAAGGCCGAACTCGTGGCGGGTCGCACGGTGACCGAGTAGATCAGCGCATGCTGATCCCGCTCCGTGCACCGATCATCGTCGCGTCACTGTTCACCGGCTTGCTGGTTGCCGCCGGCCGCCGCGGGGCGGGGATTCCGCACGGCGCCGTGTTCAGCCGGCCGTCCCGATGAGTACCACCGACTGGGAAGGACAGGACATCTCGGGGCAGACGCACACCGCCGTCCGGTTTTCCGATCTCGAGGCCACCGAACTGGTGAACCGCGGCGCGGTGTTCACCGACTGCACCTTTCAGGGGGCGCAGTTCAACTGTTCGGTGCACACCGACGCGGCGTTCGTGAACTGCACTTTCACCAACTGCTCGTTCTTCGAGGCCCGGTTTACCGACTGCAAGTTCGTGGGGAGCAATTTCCGCCGGTGCACCTTCGACCTCATGGAGGTCGCGGGCGGCAACTGGTCGCATGTGGGGCTGGCCGGTGCCGATCTGTCGCGGGCGCGCTTTCGCGGCGTGCGGTTGCGCGAGGCTGATCTCACCCGCGCGCGCTGTCGCGACGGATCGGTGCGCGACACGGATCTGTCGGGCGCCGCGCTGGAAGGCGCCGATTTCACCGACTGCGACCTGCGCGGCAGCGACCTCAGTACACTTGATCCCGGCAGCGTGCGCCTGGCCGGCGCCATCATCGACGTACAGCAGGCGCTCACGATTGCGCAGGCGCTGGGGCTGGACGTGCGGGCCGACTAACGCGCACCACCCCACGCGCGGTCCGCGTCCGCGATGGACGCCGGTGCGATGGACGCCGGTGCGATGGACGCGGGTGCGATTCGTCGCCACTTTGGCGTATGCCTCTTTTCAACCTCTCTGCGCGCACCCGGATTTCCCGGGTGGCCCCCGCCGCCGCCGTGCTCGCGGCGGCGTTCGTGTGCCGCGCGGCGCCGCTCGCGGGCCAGCGGCCGGCGGCCGCTGCCCCCGTGTCCGTGCTGGAAACCAGCCTCGCCGATCTGCGCACCGCCCTCGAGCAGAAGCGCATCACCTCGCGTGAGATCGTGCAGCAGTATCTGGCCCGTATCGCCACGTATGAGGACAAGCTGAACGCGGTGATCACGGTGAATCCGCGCGCCCTGGCGATTGCGGATTCGCTCGACCGCGAACGGGCCGCCGGACGCGTGCGCGGACCGTTGCACGGCATCCCGATCGCGCTCAAGGACAACATCCAGACGATGGAGATGGTGACGTCGGGCGGCGCCCTCGCTTTCGGCGATCTGCTGCCACCCTACGACGCCACGGTCACGCGCCACCTGAAGGCGGCCGGCGCGATCATCATCGCCAAGACGCAGCTCACCGAACTCGCGAACTGGACGGCGTCGGGGATGCCCGGCAACTACACGGGACTCACCGGCTACGGCATGAACCCGTGGGATCCGCGGCGCGATCCGCGCGAGACCTTCTTTGACGGACGCCCGGTCCTGAACACCGGTGGCTCGAGTTCGGGCGTGGGCACCAGCGTGAGCTTCTGGGCCGGCAACGTGGGCACGGAAACGTCGGGGTCGATTCTCAGCCCGGCGCAGCAGAATTTTCTGGTGGGGATCAAGCCGACCGTGGGGCGCGTGAGCCGCTACGGCGTGATTCCGATCACCGCCGATCAGGACACCCCCGGCCCGATGACGCGCACGGTGCGCGACGCGGCGATCATGCTGGGGGCGCTGGAAGGGACGGCCCCCGACGCGAATGATGCCGCCACGAAGGTGTGCACCCCGCCGCCCCGCAACGACTACACCGCCTTTCTCGACGCGGGCAAACTGAAGGGGGCGCGGATCGGCATCCCCCGCGCGTTCTTCTACGAGCCCACCGTGCCGCCGGCCGGGGGCAGCAGCACGCCGCGTGGTGGTTTGAGCCCCGCGCAGCACGCCGCGATGGACGAGGTGATCGCCGTGCTGAAAGCACAGGGCGCCATCGTGGTGGATCCGGCCGACATCCCGAGCGTGGTGGAGCCGGTCCCGGCCGACAACTTCCTGAACTGGAACCCCTGCAGTGGCCTGGAACAGGCCAAGGGGCGCGATGCCGACTGCTCGATCGCCTTCAAGTACGGCATGAAGCGCGACTTCAACGCGTGGCTGGCGCTGCTGGGCGACAAGGCGCCGGTGCCGTCGCTGACGGGGCTGCGCCAGTGGAACATCGCGCACCAGCGTGCCGGTGCCATCAAGTACGGGCAGGCACTGCTCGACATCTCCGACGAGATGGACGTGCAAGCCGACAAGTCGCGCTACGAGGCCGATCGGCGCAAGGACATCCTGCTCTCGGCCACGCGCGGTATCGACGCCGCGATGAAGGCGCATCAGCTGGATGCGCTGCTGTTCCCGGGCGTGAGCAGCGCCAACATCGGCGCGCGTCCGGGATATCCGTCCATTACTGTGCCGTATGCGCTGCTGCCGGTTCCGGCCGGGCAGGGCGCCCAGGCGTTCCCGGCGGGCTTCACCCCGCGCCCCGCCCCCTTCGGGATCAGCTTCACCGCGTCGGCATGCGGTGAGCCCACGCTCGTCGGTCTGGCATATGCCTTCGAACAGGCCACGAAGAAGCGCATCGCCCCGCCGCTGTTTCCGTAACTCCGACCTCATCCATCATGCGTCGTCCCGTCCGTTACGCCGCCGTCTGTGCGGCGCTGTCGCTGTCGTTCTCGCTCACCGTCGCGTCGTTGCTCGCGGCGCAGACGTTCCCCACCAGCTGGAACCCTGCGCTGCTCAAGCGCGCCGACGTCGCATCGGGGCTCGCGCGTCTCGACCAGCAGTTCCCGCAGCAGGTAGAGGAGTGGATCCGCATCGCTGAAATGCCGGGGAAATCACGGCTCGAGCAGCAGCGCGGCGCCTACGTAAAGAAGGTGTTCGAACAGGAAGGGCTCGCGGTATCGGTGGATTCCATCGGCAACGTGACCGGCGTGCGCAAAGGCACCGGTGGCGGCCCCACGATCGTGATCGCCGCGCACACCGACATCGTATTCCCGCCGGAAACGAACACGAAAGTGCGGCGCTCCGGTGACACGCTGTTCGCACCCGGCGTGGGTGACAACACGGCCTCGGTGGCGAACATGCTCGCCACGCTGCGGGTGATGAACGCCACCAAGTTCACCAGCAAGGGCGACATCATCTTCATCGGCACGGTGCAGGAAGAGCTGGGTCTCAAGGGGATGGAGTATTGGTTGCAGCACAACGCCAAGCCCGATCTGCTCATCGTGCCCGACGGCTCGTACGGCAGCGTGGCGTACGGCGCCCTGGGCATCTACTGGACCAAGTACGTGTTCACGCATCCCGGCGCACATACGCTGTCGTCGCGCGGCATTCCGACGCCGGTGAAGGCGGTCGCGAAGGCGATCGACCGGCTGTATCAGCTGCAGTTCGAGGCGCTCCCCAACGGGGCGGTGATGAACATCGGTCAGATTCACGGCGGCACCATCTTCAACGCCGTGCCGCAGGAGCTCTACTTCACGGTCGATCTGCGCAGCTCCGATCCCGTGCTGCTCGATTCGCTGGACCGCACGATCACGCGTATTACGCAGGAAGTGGCGGCCGAGCAGAAGGTTGGACTGAAGGTCGAGATCGAGCAGAAGAGCGGCGCCGGCGGGACGGAGAAGCAGCTCGAAGGGGCCCGCGCGCACCCGCTGGTGCAGACCGCGATCGACATCAACCGGGCGCTCGGCATGACGCCGGGGATGCCGGGTGCGTCGGAAGCGGTGGCCACGGGCGCGACCGATGCCAATCCGGGCGTGGTGCGCAAGATCCCCAGCATCGCCATCGGTGGTTCGAAAGCGAACGGGGCGCACCAGCTCACCGAGTTCGCGCTGGCGTCGAGTGCGCTGCCGTCCACGAAGCTGCTCTACCTGCTCACCGCCACGTTCGCCGACGGGATCAAGATCGTGCCGCCCGCGAAGATCGTCCCGTAAGGCACCGGGCGGCGGTTACGGCCGCCGCCCGAAGTATTCCACGATGCGCTGCGCCGTGCGGCCGATCAGGTCTTCCGCTTCGCCGTACGGTCCGCGGATGTCGTTCGAGAAGAAGGCCACGACGACCGGCCCCGACGCGGTGTAGATCACGCCCACGTCGTTCGCCACCACCGGCGGGAAGTCGCCGGTCTTGTGCGCCACGGGCACGTCGAGAAAATGCGGCAGGCGACGTGCCCCCGACTGCTGGGCGCGCATCATGCGCATAATGTCGGTGCACGACGCCGTCGTGGTGATGAGCGGCGCCGTGGCCGTCCCGTCGGCGCACCGTTGCATCGCCTCGAGCATGCGCCCGGTAGCCCGCGGGGTCATGGCGCCCAGCCAATAGCGGCGGTCGCCGATCGTGCGGGCATTCGACGCGGCACGGTCGGGCAGCGCCGCGTACTTCGCGAACAGCTCGCCGGTCGTCATGGTCAGCGACAGCGCCTCGCTCTGGCCGTTAGCCGCCAGCCACGTGTTCACCGCTGCCACGCCCCCCACCTTCGCGATGGCGAGGTCCGTGGCCGTGTTGTCGCTCGTGATGATCATCTGCAGCAGGACATCGCGCAGCGTGGGCTGCAGCCCCGCATCGTGATAGCGCAACACGCCCGAGCCGCCACGCACGTCGTCGGCGGTGATCGTGATGCGGTCGCGCAGCGACAGCACGCCGCGGTCGGCGAGCTGCATCGCGAGTACGAGCACGGGAATCTTGATCACACTGGCCGAGTTGAACGGGACGTCGGCGCGCACACCCGCCTCCTCGCCGGTGGTCAGATGCTTGACCCAGATCCCCGAGGTGCCGGGAAAGCGTGCGAGTTCCCCATCCAGCAGCTGCTGCAGGGCGCCGCTGGCCGCGGACGTGCTTGCCGGAGGTTGCGCAGCTGAGGGTGCCGGTGGTTGTTGCTGCGCACCGAGCACCGCACAGGACGCAGCCACGCCCGCGATGGCGACGATCGTGCGCTGTGTGATATGGCGTGTGATGCGGCGTGCCGCATGACTCGCGATGCCGCCAGTGACGGAGGTCATGAACGGGAGGGTGTGAAGGTGCGGCAACCAGCACAATTGTGACGTCGCACGGCCGCTATCGATGGGAATCGGGTGACGATTCGCCGTGGGCCGTTGCGCGCGGGGACGACCTGAGGGATGTTCCAAGGGTAGCA
>CANJOX010000177.1 GCA_947475795.1 Gemmatimonadota bacterium | reverse complement strand
TGTCGACCGACTGACCGGGCAACTGCCGTACGCGGCGCTGCCCCTCGACACGCTCTGCGCGTGGGCCGTGCAGTGGATCCGTAGCGGTGGGCGGTTGCTGAACAAGCCCACCAAATTCGAGGTGCGCGATGGCCGGTATTGAGCACCACGCGCACGAGGCCTTCGACATCCGCCGCCATCTGCACACGGGTCAGGTCATTCCGGCGCACCCGCTGGCGCTGCACCCCACGCGCGCGATGGATGAGCAGCACCAGCGTGCGCTGACGCGCTATTACGTGGCAGCGGGTGCGGGTGGCATGGCTGTTGGCGTACACACCACCGGCTTCCCGATTCACGACGCCACGATCGGCCTGTATCGGCCGGTGCTGGAGCTCGCCGCCGAAACGGCCGACGAGGCGCTGCGCCGCGACCCGCGCCCCTTTGTGCGTGTGGCCGGCCTGATCGGCGACACCGCGCAGGCGGTGCGCGAAGCGCAGATCGCGCAGGCGCTGGGCTATCACTGCGGCCTACTGTCATTGGGGGCGTGGCGCGACGCCAGCGAGACGGCGATTCTGGCGCACTGCGCGAGGGTGGCTGACGTGATGCCGCTATTCGGCTTTTATCTACAGCCGGCGGTTGGTGGCCGGCGGCTGTCGTACACGTTCTGGCGCGAGTTCGCGGAGATCCAGAACGTGGTGGCCATCAAGGTGGCGCCGTTCGACCGGTACGCCACGCTGGATGTGGTGCGGGCGCTGGCCGACGCGGGGCGCGATGACGTTGCGCTGTACACGGGCAACGACGATGCGATCGTGCCCGATCTGGTGACCGATGTCCCGGTCACGAGCGGCGGCCGTGCGTACACGCGCCACTTCGTGGGCGGACTGCTGGGGCAATGGGCCGTGTGGACGTCGCGCGCGGTCGAGATGCTACGCGAGATTCAGCGGTGGCGCGCCTCGGGTGCGGACACGATGCCACGCGAGTGGCTCACCCGCGGCGCGGCGCTCACGATGGCGAATGCGGTGATCTTCGACGCGGCGCACGGCTATCAGGGGTGCCTGCCGGGTATTCTCGAGATCCTGCGCCTACAGGGGCTCGTGCGCGGCACGTGGACCTTCGACACGCACGAGCAGCTGTCGCCGGGGCAGGGAGAGGCGTTGGCGCGGCTGTCGGAGCAGTATCCCGACTTGGCCGACGACGACTTCGTGGCGGAGCGGCTGGACGAGTTTCTGCGTTGACTCATCATTGCTGAACCGAACACGCAGAGAAAAAGGAGAGCGCTCAGGCCGCAGAGGAAAACGTTGTTTCTCTGCGGCCTCTGCGCTCTCCGGCCGTTCTCTGCGTGATCAGTTCAGCGATCTATGCATCACTGCACCACCGGCAGCAACTTGCCGTGCCAGCTCTCGACGGCAGCGCGCTCAAAACCGCTCCGATACGCGCCAACGGACGTGACGGTCGTGTCGAACACATGCGTTGACGCCACCACCGCACCACCCGCCGCCGCCTCACGGAACACGGGCCGCGCCCCCGACACCACAGCGCCGGCCGCATCGCGCCAATACACCGTGCCGCCGCCCACCAGCGTCGTCCCCACGAGTGATTCGATATCACGGAGCACATGGAAGAGTCCGTCGATCGAACAGCCCGTAGCACCGGTGGCCGCTTCATCCACGCCGATCACGAGGAAGCGATCGTCGCGCCATTCGCGGGCACACACCAGCGGTGCGCCGTGCGCGCGCCAGTTGGCCAGATGGGCATCGACCGTCGCGAGCAGCGACTGCGCTGACGCGCCGGTGACCGGTGCCGCTGCTCCGAATACCCATGCCCGCGCATCATCGGGTAACGCATCGAACCGCACGACTGGCATGGTGATTACTCCGGGTTCTTGCTGCCGGGGAGCTGCAGCATCGGCATCGCCCCGCCGGTCACCTGCGGCATCTGCCCGTTCCAGCGCTTCGCCATCTCGTACTGCACCAGCGTGTTCGTGATGCTGCGCGACAGCAAATCGTTGGCGCGCGCCTGCGCTTCGGCTTCCGCCAAAATCGCCTTGGCGCGCCCCATCGCCTTGATGCTGTCACCCTGCGCCTGAAACGTGTTCTTCTGCAGCTCGTTCTGCGCCGTGAGCGCCTGCTGCTGCATGACGTTCTTGAGCGAGATCGCGTCCATCACCGCCTTCGGCGCACGGAATTCGTTCAGCGTGAACTGCTTCACGTCGATGCCGTACGGGTCGAGCCGCTTCTGCAGATTAGCCTGGGTCCGGGTCACCACCTCGGCCTTCTTCGGACCGAGAATCGCCGCGATCTCCTCGCGGCCCACGACTTCCTGCAACGACTGCCGGATCGCCTGCCGGATATAGCCGTGCGCAATGGTCTGCACATCCGTGCGGAACGTCTGATACAGCTGCGGCACTTTGTCGCCGCGCAGCTCAAAGCTCATCGACACATCGAGCGACAGCGGCTGACCTTCCACCGAGTTCACGTTGATTTCGTCGTTGTTTTCGGACCCCTCGGTGCTCTCGCGCGTGAGCACCAGCGTCTGCATGAACGTGGGATACTCCTGGATCTGCGTCAGGAGCGGATTGCGCAGGTGGAAACCGGGACCCAACGGTGCCGGATCCACACCGCCGCCGCCGCGGTGTATCACGATGCCCACGTGCCCGGGCTCGATGTAGGCCACGGAGGGGCGCACCAGAAAGAGCAGCACGAGCAGCACGACCACCGCGCCAATCAGCGCCCGGAACCGGTCGAAACCACCGCCGCCACCCGGCGGGCCGGTGAGCGGATTGCGCATGGCGCTGCGAAGCTCGTCGAGCGTGGAATCAATCGATGTGGCCATGGACGGCCTCCTGGTAGCAATGAGGGCATAACGGGTCGCCCGTGGGGAGTCGCACGAGATCCTCTTCGCGCTGCACCCCGTGAATCGGGCACGTGAGATCGGCGAGGCGATCGATGCGCTTGCGGTTGGCCGTCTGCCGAATCCGGCGGCCAAATGGGGTTCTGCCCAGCGCCGTGACGAAAAGAGCGCCGACCACCGCCAGCAGGGCGATGAAGAGGGCGCTCTCGAGCATGATGGCGTTCATATAGGTGAAGAATACTACGACGCACCCGGTGAAAAGTGTCAAGCGCCCGGGCAATCCCCCACTGCCACCGCGGTCATGCCCCCAGTTCGAACCGGAGCATCTGTTCCAGATCGGGAAGGCGCCACACGAACCCGGCGTCCCGGAGCACCTGCGGCACCACCCGCTGGCTGGCCAGTACGGTGCTGTTGGCCATTTCCTCACCCAGCAGCAGCCGCAGGGCAAACGCCGGCGCGGGCGCGAGCGTGGGCCGGTGCAGCACGGCCCCCAGCACGCGGGTGAACTCCGCGTTCGTCACGGCGGTCGGGGCCACGAGGTTGACCGGACCGCTGAGGTCGTCGCGCATGAGGCAGAAGTGAATGGCGCCGATCTCGTCGTCGAGCGCGATCGGGCTGATCCACTGGGTCCCGGCCCCCAGCGTGCCGCCGACCCCACACCGGAAGAGCGGCGCCTGCGTCCCCAACGCGCCCCCGGCCGCGCCCTGCACGATACCTGTGCGCAGGTGCACCACCCGGATGCCGGCCCGCGCCGCCGGGGCGGTGGCGTCCTCCCAGGCACGGCCCACGTCCGCCAGGTAGTCCGTTCCCGGGGTGCTCGCCTCGTCCAGCAGTTCGTCGCCGCGGCTCCCATAGATCCCGATCGCCGATCCGCTGAGCAGCACGGCCGGCCGACGCGACAGCTGCGCCAGCGTGTGGGCCAGCAACGACGTGCTTTCCACACGGCTGCTTTTCAGCGCGGTACGATGGGCCGCGGTCCAGCGGTCGGCAATCGAAGCGCCGGCCAGATGGATCACCGCATCGACCCCCTCGAGCGCCCGCGGGTCGAGCTGGCCGCGCTCGGGGTTCCACTGCACATCACGGCTGCCCGGGCGCGGCGTCGCGCGGCTGATCCGGACGATCTCGTGCCCACCGGTGGAGAGGAAGGCCACCAGCTGCGTGCCGATAAAGCCCGTGGCCCCCGTGATAGCGATGCGCCGCCGCGGCCGATGGGAAAACTCGGCGTGCCGCGCCAGATCACCCAGCATCACCGCGTGGCGGTACGCAAACACCCGCGCGAGCGTGCGCTGCGTGAACCCACCCGCCACCGCCTGCCCCAGCGGGCCCAACGGGAGCGCATACCGGATGTGATCGTCGAGGGTGCTGGACGTGGCATCCACCGGGGCGAAGCCGTGGGTGTGCTCCCACGCGGCAAAGGGCCCGTCGCGCATAACGTCGCGGAACTGACGATTGGCGATGTAGTCCTGGTGCTCGAGGCGCCACGTGGTGGGCACCGGTCCCGCCTGCACCTGCAGCACCACGCGGGCCCCATCGCGGATGCCGCCGGTGTGCTCGAGCACCTTGGGACGATCCCACGGCGGGGAGAGCCGCTCGAAGGCACCATCGCGCTCATGCCACGCGAACAGCGCGTCCACGGGCACGGGCACCTGCACGACCTTCCGGAATTCCTGCATCGACACGACCACACTCCGCTGCGACGACCTGCGTTGCCCTCACCAGCCGCCGGCGTCCTCGAGATCGAGCACACGCCAGCAGTACCAACTGGCAACGCTTGCCCACGGGCGCCAGTTCCGCGCCACCTGCTCAAGTCGCTTCGACTCGGGGAGCGCGCGCATCCGGTAAATGCGCTGCGCGCCCTTGCGCACGCCCAGATCGAGCACGGGCAGCACGTCGGGACGTCCCAGCCGGAACATGAGGAACATCTGGGCCGTCCAGCGTCCCACCCCACGGACCTGTACGAGGGCATCGACGATCGCGTCGTCGTCCATCGACGCGAGCTGATCGAGTGGGAGCCGCGCGTCGGCCACATGACTCGCCAGATCGCGGATGGCACGGGTCTTCGCGCTGGAGAGTCCGCACGCGCGCAGCGTCTCGTCATCCGCAGCGAGCACCTCGTCCGGCGTGGGTGCACCACCCTCGCGGCCGATGCGCTGCACGAACCGCCCGTAAATCGTGGAGGCCGCGCCGCCCGACAGCTGCTGAAATACGATGGCGCGCGCGAGATGGTCGAAGTGCGTCCCATCGGTGCGCGGCAGCATCGTGCACGGACCCACCCGCTCGATGGCGAGCGCCATCTTCGGGTCGCGGGCCGCGAGCGCCGCCGCCGCTTGCGTCAGCCGACGGCGCGTGAGGGTGATCAGCGGGGCCACGTGCTCACATCGTCATCGTGAACATGATGTGCGCCTTCGGGGTGCCGGGGAGCATCAGCCACGGCTTGGTGTCGGATGGCGTCGTGGACAGCCCCGTGCTGGCCGGCGTCGCGAACGGGATGTACACCACGAACAGCGGGTTGCCCTTCTTCACCGTACCGGTGGCGGGATCGAACGCATCCTTGGCCCCGAAAATCTGGTACAGCGACGCCGGCGCCGTCGGCATCTTGATCTTGCCCGCCTTCACCTCGGCAAAACGCACGGTATCCACCTGTGCGCCCTTCACGCCCGTTTCCCGCAGCGCGCGCCCACGGGCCATGAACGGGTCCATCGCATCGTGGTAGCACGACACGTGGAACTGCTCCTCGGCCGGATCATCGGCCAGGCACATCATGCCGTTCTTGGTGGGGCGCAGCCACTCGAGCTTCCCGGGGGTCTTGTAGCCCATCACCCCGGCGCCATCGCGCAACTCTTTCGGCAGGGCCTGGACGGCGGCCGTAATCTGGTCGGCCACCGGCGGTGCGGTCTGGGCACCCACCACGGCCCCCACCAGCGAGCAGGCGGTGGCGGCAACGACGCGCATGAATCGGACGGACATGTGCAGACTCCCTGAAGGGGACGGACAGCGGGACGGTTGTGCAGCCCACGGATCTGCGTATTCTACGACCTATATGGCCGACTCCACAAATGCCGCGCCCGACACCGAGGCGGTGGTCCGCTTCGCGAGGCGCGTGTCGCACGACATCAACAACTTCTCGACGGTGGTCCGCACGTACAGCGAACTGCTGCTGTCCGATGTCAACAGCAGCGATCCCATGTACGCGGACATCGAGGAGATTCATCGCGCCGCAGATGCCACGGTCGTGTATCTCCAGCGCGTCACGCTCTTCTCCCGCGCCGAGAACATGCGACGGGCGGTGACGTCCGCGGATCACGGCATCGCCGATGCCGTCGCCCAGTTGGCCACCGAACACGGGGCGCGCCCGGTCGAGCTCTCGCTCGGCGGCGGTCACATCTTCGCCGAAGCCGGCTGGTGGCGCGACACCGTGATGGAGCTGCTGCGCAACGCCCATGAGGCAGCACCGGCTGGACATGCCATCGTGGTGCGCAGCCGTGTCGAGGACAATACGGTCGTCGTGGACGTCGAGGATGACGGCCCCGGCATCCCCGCCGAATTGCTCAACACGGTCACGCAGCCGTTCGTGACCAGCAAACACGGGGTGCGTGGCGCCGGGATCGGGCTCGCTATCGTGGACGCGGTCGTGCGTGTGCTCACGGGCCGGCTGCTGTTCGAGCGGGAGGCAGGGCGCACGCGGGTCCGTCTGGTGCTGCCCACGGTCTCCGCCGGCTAACACGGCGGAGCACCGCCGCTGCCACGCCGCGTCTACACGCGCGTGGCGGCGACCGCGTGCAACAGGGCGTCGGCGATGCGATCGAGCGGCAACACCTCAACGGCCGCATCGATCTTGACCGCTTCGCGCGGCATCCCGTACACGATGCACGTCTCTTCATTCTGCGCCACCGTGTAGGCGCCGGCCTCGC
>CANJOX010000176.1 GCA_947475795.1 Gemmatimonadota bacterium | reverse complement strand
CTTCCCCGTGGCCGCGGCATCGACCGCGAAGCCCGAGGCCCGCAGGTAGGCTGTTGCGCTGTGGCGCAGCGTTTCGTCGTCTTCCACCAGCAGGACTCGCATTCCGGAGAATCTACCGCGTGCATGACGGCAGCATGAACGTCCACGACAGCAACCTGCCCCACCCGGTGGCCGTCGACGGTGTGGCCGGCACTCTGCCGGTCCCGCGCATTGCGCCGCGGATCGGCGTGGTGTTCGGCGGTGGCGCGCTCAAAGGCATGGCGCACATTGGCGCCCTCAAGGCGATCCGCGAAGCCGGCATTGCGCCGCGCCTGTTTGCCGGCTCCAGCATCGGCGCCATGATCGCCGCGGCGGCCGCCAGCGGCCGCAGCGTGGACGAGCTGACGGAGCGGGCGCTGCGCTTCCGGCGCCGCGACCTGTTCCGGATCAACCACGTGGGGATGCTGATGGAGCGCATGCTGTCGCGCTCGATCTACCTGGAGTCGCCGCTCCGCAGCCTCTGCGACGATCTGGTGGCCGAGGGGACGTTCGCCGACTTCGAAACGCCCCTGCTGGTCACCGCCGTGGACATCGAGCGGGGCATCCCGCTGGTGTTCGGTCGTCCGGGGCTGCGCGACGTGCGCGTCCGTGACGCGGTGTACGCCTCGTGCGCGCTCCCGGGGTTCTTCCCGCCCGGCGTGGTGGGCGACCGGGTGTGCATCGATGGGGGCACCACCGACAACCTGCCGGTCTCCATCGCCTCGCTGGGCGTGGACGCGCTGATCGCGGTGGACGTGGGGATCGCCGACGTGCCGCTGGCGAGCGGTGTCGCCGAGCAAGGGTTCGCGTCGATTTTTATGCGCGCGGCCACCATGATGATGCATGAGCAGCAACAGGCCACGCTGGACCGTTGGACCTCCCCGCCGCTGCTGCTGGTGCGCCCTACAGTCTCGCACATCGGCTGGTTCGACTTCTCGCATGTCGAGGAGTTGCTGCAGATGGGCTACGACAGCATGCGCGAGGCGTTGACGCACCTGCCCACCATGATGGCCGCGCCGGGCGGGATCTTTCCGCGGCGCGAAGTGGAGATCGTGGTGGACCGCGCCCGGTGTACGGGGTGCGCGCTGTGCGTGGCACGGTCGCCCGGGCTGCTGGCCCTCGATGCCCAACGCAAGGCGTACCCGCTGGTCCGGGTGCACGAGTTCTCGCCGGCGGACGGGGCCGTGGCCCGCTGCTGCCCGGAAAACGCCATCAGCGTCCGGCCCGCCGCGCCGCGAGACCTGATCGAGGATCTGCTCGACGTGAGCGCGTAGCCGTCCCCTCCCCTTCCCACGCGCGCGCCCCGATATTTCCCGGAGCCTCGTCGGAACCGGATGCTGCCCGCAGGGTGGCGTCACGGCGCGATGAGTGGCTCCGTCCAGCAACGCGTGCGGTCGACCCCTGGGGAAAGGCCCGCGCAGGACCAACCCTTCCATGTCGCATCCCAATTCGTTCGGCAGCCGCTCCACCTTGGACGTGGGCGACCGCCAGTACGCGTACTACCACCTCGGCGCCCTCGACGCGCTGCCGGGAAGCACGGCGCCCTCGCTGCCGTTCTCACTGCGCGTGCTGCTCGAAAACCTGCTCCGCGGGGAAGACGGCGCCTTCGTGAAGCGCGCCGATGTCGAGGCGCTGGCCCACTGGAATGTGAAGGCCGCCGTCGACAAGGAAATCGCCTTCCGCACCGCCCGCGTGCTCCTGCAGGACTTCACGGGCGTCCCCTGCGTCGTCGACCTCGCCGCGATGCGTGACGCGATGGTCGCCCTCGGTGGCGACCCGACCAAGATCAACCCGCTCCAGCCGGTCGATCTCGTGATCGACCACTCGGTGCAGGTGGATGAGTACGGCACCGAAGCGTCGCTGCTGATCAACACGGAACTCGAGTTCGAGCGTAACCTCGAGCGTTATCAGTTCCTCAAGTGGGGCCAGACGGCGCTGCACAACTTCCGCGTGGTGCCGCCGGGCACGGGCATCTGCCATCAGGTGAATCTCGAGTATCTCGGCCAGGTGGTCTTCACCGCCGCCGATGGGGCCGAGACGCTGGCCTACTGCGACTCGCTGGTGGGCACTGACTCGCACACCACGATGATCAACGGCCTGGGCGTGATGGGCTGGGGCGTGGGCGGTATCGAAGCCGAAGCCGCCATGCTGGGGCAGCCGGTGAGCATGCTGATTCCTGAAGTGGTGGGCTTCAAGCTGCACGGCAAGCTGCCGGCCGGCGCGACGGCGACCGACCTGGTGCTCACCTGCACCGAGATGCTCCGCAAGAAGAAAGTCGTGGGCAAGTTTGTGGAGTTCTACGGCACCGGTCTCTCCAGCCTCGCGCTGGCCGACCGCGCCACGATCGCGAACATGGCCCCCGAGTACGGCGCCACGATGGGCTTCTTCCCGGTGGACGAGGAGACGCTCAAGTATCTGCGCCTCTCGGGACGCAGCGACGAGCAGGTGGCGCTGGTGGAGGCGTACACCAAGGCGCAGGGGCTCTTCCGCACCGACGCCACGCCCGATCCCGTGTTCACCGACACGCTGGAGCTCGACCTGAGCACGGTGGTGCCGAGCCTGGCCGGTCCGAAGCGCCCGCAGGATCGCGTGCCGCTGTCGCAGAGCAAGGCGATGTACCGTGAGGCGCTGGCGGCGCAGCGCGCCGCGAACGGCGTGCCCAACGGCAGCGCCGCCGCCACGATGGTGGCCGAAGGTGGTCACGATGACGCGGGCGGCGTGGCGGTAGAATACCATGGCGAGCGGTTTACGCTGTCCGATGGACACGTGGTCATTGCGGCGATCACCAGCTGCACCAACACGTCGAACCCGAGCGTCATGCTCGCGGCCGGCTTGCTGGCGCAGAAGGCCGTCGCCCTCGGCCTCACGACCAAGCCGTGGGTGAAGACGTCGCTGGCGCCGGGCTCCAAGGTGGCCACCGATTACTTCATCAAGGCCGGCGTCATGGATTCGCTCAACGCGCTCGGCTTCAATGTGGTCGGCTACGGCTGCACCACGTGCATCGGCAACTCGGGTCCGCTTCCCACCGTGATCAGCGAGGCGATCGACGCGGGCAAGCTCAACGTGGCGGCGGTGCTCTCGGGCAACCGCAACTTCGAAGGGCGCGTGAATCCGCAGACGCGCTTCAACTACCTCGCGTCGCCGCCGCTGGTCGTGGCGTACGCGCTGGCCGGCCGCATGGACATCGACATGGCCACCGAACCGCTTGGCATCGGCGCCAACGGCCCGGTGTTCCTGCGCGACATCTGGCCGTCGGCCCAGGAAGTGGAAGACACGATTCTCTCCAGCGTGAAGCGCGAGCAGTTCACCACGCAGTACGCCAACGCCTTCCTCGGCGACAAGTACTGGCAGGAGATCGAGGCCAGCACCGGCGCGCGCTACGGCTGGCAGGGCGATTCGACGTACGTGCAGAACCCGCCGTACTTCGACGGGATGACGATGACGCCCCCGGGCATCCGTCCGATCACCAGCGCGAAGGTGCTCGGCATGTTCGGCGACTCGATCACCACCGACCACATCTCACCGGCCGGTTCCATCGCCGCCGCGAGCCCGGCCGGCAAGTATCTGCTGTCGCTTGGCGTCGAGAAGAAGGACTTCAACTCGTACGGCGCACGTCGCGGCAATCATCAGGTGATGATGCGCGGCACGTTCGCGAACATCCGGCTCAAGAACGAACTCACCGGCGGCAAGGAAGGCTGGTGGACGGCCACCGCGCCAGGCGCCGAGCCCGAAGCGTTGTACGATGTGGCGATGGCGCGGCAGGAAGCAGGGATCGCGCAGATCGTCATCGCCGGCAAGGAGTACGGCACCGGTTCGTCACGCGACTGGGCGGCCAAGGGCACGATGCTGCTGGGCGTGCGGTCGGTGATCGCCGAAAGCTTTGAGCGCATTCACCGCAGCAACCTGGTAGGCATGGGCGTGCTACCGCTCGAATTCGTGAACGGCGAAACGCGTCAGTCGCTCGGGCTCACGGGCTTCGAGACCTACGACATCGTGGGACTCGACGACACGCTCACGCCGCGGGCCACGCTCACGGTCCAGGCGACGGCCGCGGATGGTTCAGTGAAGACCTTCAGCGCGCGCTGCCGCATCGATACGCCGGAAGAGATGCAGTACTACAAGAACGGCGGCATCCTGCCGTACGTGCTGCGGAGCCTGGTGGGCAAGTGAACCGGGACTGAAGAACTGGTGAGTTTCGAGTTGCGAGTACAAGTCGCGAGTCTTGAGTCGAGCAACGACAGTCGAACAACGACTCGGATTTCATAGCAAACGGGCTGCGGAGAATCACTCTCCGCAGCCCGTCGTTGCACTCACGACTCGAAACTTGAACTCACCACTCCATACCCACGTGAGTGTCAGTCCTCACGCCCATCCCTATTGTTGTCCTTGAACGCCCGGAAGGCATTCCGGATGTTGTTCTGCACCTGCGCCCGGACCTGCCCCGACGTGTTGGCGTCGGCGGGTGAGTACAAGCCGCCCGACGCACGCAGGAACCATGTGCTCAGATCGATGGTCACGGTGACATCGCCGCCGCCGGTTCCGATCACCAGCGGTGTGGTGAGGGGCACGGTGAGCTTGGCATTCACGTCGTTCACGAACACGAACGGCGTGCCGTTGAAGGTGCCTTCCAAGCGCAGGCTGATGTCACGGAAGGCCGGATTGGCCTGACGGAACGCCACGTCAGCGGAGTCGCTGCTCGTGACCTTGTACAGCCAGAGACGGATCGACGAGTACGTGCCGGCTGGTACCGAGACGGCCACGCGCGCGCCGTCGGCGCCATTCACGGGGACGTCCACCAGATACGGCCCCACGCGGATCGCGGCGCAGTCATCATCGTCGTCGTCACGACTCGACGACGACCCCGACGACGAGTTGGACGACCGGCCCGTGGACTCGTCGTCATCGTCATCCGAACAGACGGCCGTGGCCGACTTGAGCTTCACGTTGCGCACGACCAGCTGCGCCTTCGTCACGAGCAGGACGTCGCCGTCACGCGCAATGCGCATGCCAGCCGCGCTGGTGGTGATGGTGGGAACGGTGCCGGCGGCCGCGGTGCTCCCTGCCGGACCACCCGCGGCCGGAGCGACGAGCGCCGTCGCACCGGACGTGCGGGCGAGCTGAAAGCCAACGCCGACCATGTTGTCGGACGACGGTCCGGTGCCCTCCTGGCACGCGGCCAGCGCGAGGGCGGACAGCGCGGCGAGAGTCCGCACCACCGTGCGTGACGCGATGCTGACGTGCAGCGGCAATCTGGTCATGTTGCGTTCTCCATAGGTACTACGAAGCGACATGGCGCCGAGGTGGCGCCGGCGGGATATGTTGGGGGGATCGTCCGCATTCTTCCGTGATGCAACGCACGTCCGGTCCACGGCGCCATGCCGTGGCTGGCACAGGCCGTCTCATCGTGTGATGCACGGCTGCAGTGTTGTACCCGCCTTTACCCTTGGTGTCACATGCCTGCCCCCATCGTGCTGTTGGTAAACCCTGCGGCCGGCGGCGGCCGGGCATCGCAGGTGGCCCGTGCGGCGCAGGAGGCCTTCGCCACGGCGGGGCTCGAGATCGTCGTACAGGAGACCGGCGCGCCGGGCGACGAGGCGCGGATCGCGGCGGAGGCCAGCCGTGCCGGGGCCCGTGCACTGGCTGTGGTCGGGGGCGACGGCGCGATCAGTCATGCGGCGCGCGGCCTGCTCGAGGGCGAGGCGGGCGGTGGCGCCCGTGTCCCGCTGGCCGTGTTCGCGGCCGGGACCGGGAACGATTTCGCGAAGTCGCTCACGGCGCCGGCGCACGACGTCCGGCGCATGGTGGCCCATGTGGCCGCCGGAGCCACACAGCGCGTGGACGTGGGCTTCGTGAATGACGTCCCGTTCGTCAATGCGGCCGGGTTCGGCTTCGACGTGGCCGTGCTGCAGCGGATGCAGACGCCGGGACTGCTGCGCGGCACGGCCGCGTATGTGGGCACCGCGTTCGGCGCGTTATTCGGCTATCGCGGCTTCCACGCGCGGCGCGCCGGCATCGACGACCCCACGCAGCCGACGGACCGCTGTCTGATGGTGGTGTATGCCAACGGCCGCTGTTTCGGGGGGGCGTTTCGTATCGCGCCCGGCGCGTCGCTCGACAGCGGCGTCCTCGAGTGTATCACGATCCGGGACGTCGCCCCATTGGCCCGCGTGCCGCTGTTCGCCAGGGCGATCCGCGGCACACACCTGTCGTCGCCGCACGTGCAGGTCCATCGCGACGGCACGTTCCGGCTGTCGTTCGAGGCTCCGCCGCTGTTCGAGACCGATGGCGAGCTCCACCGGTCCGCCACCGGCGACATCGCGGTGCACGTCCGCGCCGGAGCGCTCACGGTCGTTCGCTAGGCGGTCGCGCCGGTCGGGCACGCAGAACACCCCGCCACCGGAAGCCCGGCGACGGGGTGCGCGTGCCCCTCCACGAAGCACGTCCTGCACACTCTCCCCTCGACTACCGGTTAGTGCACGAGTCGTGCCACCACACATTTCTCCGTCCGCCAGAGGAACGGCCGGCGGAAACCGATGCGCCGGGCCGGACGTTGTCCTCTGGTGGCGCCAGTGCCCGTCCCCCGGAGGGGACACACGGCCGATACGCGGCCGATGCAGCGGGCGGCAGCGCCAGCGCGTACCATCCATGTCTGTGATTGTGTCGCGCGATTGGTCGCGTGCACCAACCCCTTCCCTTCGGAGTCGTTGATGTCCATCCGCTCGTGCACTG
>CANJOX010000175.1 GCA_947475795.1 Gemmatimonadota bacterium | reverse complement strand
GTGCGCGGGATCGAGCTCCGGCGCGCGCGTCGGCAGCGTGTTGAGCGGGATCGACGTGCTCACCGGCAGGTGCGCGATATCGTACTCCCACGGCTCGCGGACATCGATGATGATCGGGGCATCGGCACCCGCCAGCAGGGCGGCAACTTCGACGGCACTGAGATGCTGGATCGACATGGGAGATGGAGTCAAAAGGGGAGCATCGCCGCACGCGGGACAGTCAAGGCGGCGGGCGACGGTAATGCGCTGATGATCGTGCGAGAGCAAATCAACCAGCAGCAACTGGCCGACCAAGGGGGTGCCAATACCGGCGATCAGCTTGATCGCTTCCGTGGCCTGCAGCAACCCGATGATACCGGGGACCACACCAAGAACGCCCTCCTCGGCGCACGTGGGGACGGTGCCCGGCTCCGGCATCACGGGGAACAGGCAGCGATAGCAGGGACCGAGAGTGGAGCCGTTGGCGCCCGCAAACACGCTCACCTGCCCGTCGAAACGCGCGACGCTGCCGTACACGAAGGGAACGCGCAGCGCGAGGCAGGCCTCGTTTAACGCATACCGGGCCGGGAAGTTGTCCGTGGCGTCGATCACAACATCGTGTCCGTCCACGAGCGCCCGGGCGTTGGCGGCCGTCAGCCGAGTGTCGTGCGTCTGCACGACCACGTGCGGATTGATCGCCTGCAACCGCTCCCGCGCCACCGCGAGCTTGGGGCGCCCCACATCGGGCGTCGTGTACAGCAGCTGCCGGTGCAAGTTGGTGAGATCCACGACATCGGTGTCGACCAGCGTGATCGTCCCCACCCCGGCCGCCGCCAGGTAACTCGCCGCCGGTGACCCGAGACCGCCGACGCCGATGACCAGCACGCGAGCGTCATGCAACGACGTCTGGGCGGCGGGGCCGAAGCCCCGCAGCACCAGCTGTCGCGCGTATCGTGGGTCGGTGATCGCGTGCGTGGTCGGCATCGTGGCGTTCAGCGCGCGGCCGGTGCGGTGAGGGCCCGCCGCGCGGCATCCACCGCCTCGGCGGCGGCACCGAACCGGGCGGCGAGATCGTTGATCTCCGCCTCGGTATCGGCCTGCGTTCCGTAGCGGATCGCCTCGTTGATCCCCGGGAAGCTCATCGTGGAATAGCCGTTGTCGACATCCGAGGCATAGATCAGCGACCGATACCACGGTCGGCTCTTCAGGCCGCTGTTGCGGGCCAGTGCGCGCTCGACCTGGAGCAGTGCGCGGTTGGCAGCGGCCTGTGCCGTCGGCGCCACCCCCGCCGCAAGGGCCGCATCACGCGCAGTCGCAAACGCCACGGCGGCCGCCTCGAGCCGCGTGATCGCCGCCGTGAGCGGCACCACCGCCGCCGCGTTCCATCCCTTTTGCGTGAGCCCGCGCTCCACGGGCGCCACGTAGCGCGTCATGGTCCGCGCAAACTCCGCGTAGTCATACGGCAGCACCGGCGCGTTGGCGAGCCGCAGCAACGTGGCCGCACCGATGCGCGCCGCCGTGGCGTGATACTGGAAGCCCGGATCGCCGAAGCGCTCCATCCAGTCGAACGTGTCATACGCCGAGTGATAGATCCCCGACGGGCCGCCAAAACCCCAGTCGGCCATCGGAATCCCGAAGTGATTGTAGAAGCCGGCGAAATCGCTGCCCCCACCCGGATCACCCATCGGCGGCTCGAGCGTATCGGCACGCGTACCGGTGGCCGCACGCCAGGTGTCGTACACCGTGCCGCGCCCGCGCGGATCCTGCACCTGCTTGGTCACGTCACGCAGCATGGCACGCATCGAGGGTGATCCACCGCCGCCGAACTGCGAGCCTTGCGCCGAGACATCCTGATTGAGATATGCGACCGCCCCAGCCTTGAGGCGCAGCGAATCGTCTTCCACGTATTCGGTGCTCCCCACCAGCCCCCACTCCTCGGCGTCCCACGTGGCGAACACGATCGTGCGCTTCGGACGGTCTCCCCGCTTGGCCAAGTCGGCCAGCGACTGGGCGGCCTCCAGCACGCTCACCGTGCCGGAGATGTTGTCCGCGGCGCCCGGGCCCCATGAATCGCGGTGCGAACCGATGTACACGTACTCGTTGGGATACACACTGCCGCGCAGGTAGCCCAGCGTGTTGTGAATCTGCTTCGTACCGGCCGTTGCCTCGTCGGTGGTGACCTCCACACGGACACGCACCGGGCCGGGGCCCACGTGGTAGCGCAGCGACATGCCGCCCTGCCAGTTCCGCGGGATGTCGATGCCGCGTACCTGCGCCAGCAACGCTTCCGCGTTGGCGGCGCTGATCGGTACCACCGGCACCTTCGGCACCGCCGTGTCGGCCGGCTTGAGCCGCGGCGCCCCCGGTAGGCTGGCATACCCCGGCGTGAGCGGATCGCCGGCCCCGTTGAACACACTGCCGCGCTGCAACCCGCGCAACGGACGCATCGGCCCTTCGGGATACACGTCGCCCTGCACGAATCCGTCGTCCAGCGGATCGGTGTAGATGAGCACCGCCACCGCGCCGCGCTTTTCCGCTTCACGCGACTTGATGCCGCGGAAGCTGCGACCGTACCGGGCCAGGACCACTTTGCCCTTCACCGACACGCCCATCGAATCGAGCGTGGCGTAGTCTTCGATCAGACCGAAGTTCACGAACACCAGCTCCCCCTCCCCCACCCCGGCAGCGCCATAGCCGTTCACCGGGAGGTACTGCGGCAGCATCGTGGCCGCATCGCGCGGGATGCCGGGCTCCTGCAGGTCCAGCACCGCCGTGTCGCGTCCCATCCGGGTGATCTTCACCCCCGTCGCATGTGGCAGATACACGTCGTAGCTACGCAACTCGGTCTCGAGCCCCATCGCCTTCATCTGCGCGATCACGTAGTCGGCCGTGCGCTTCTGCGCCGGCGTCCCAGCCACGTGGGGCTCCTTCGACAGCGCCGCCGAATGCGCGCGCGCCCGCGCGCCCTGCGGCCCCTGAATGACCTCTTGCTCGAGCCGGCGCTGAGCGGCCGCCGCGCTCTGGGCATAGCCCGGCATGGTGGACGTCGTCTGCGCCGCGAGTGTAGCCGGCAGCGGTGCCGCGAACGCGAGGGCGCCGGTCATGGCCAGCGCGGTAGTGCGGGAAACGGACACGTGACACTCCGTTGAACGGGGGAGGGAATGTCGCATCCTCGCGCCTCTCGCCCCACATGGCAAGAGCGGCCCCCGCGCGTCAGCCGGCCTCGTACTCCTCTGCCGCGCGCAGCAGCGCCTGCTGCAACAGCGCCTCGCGATCGCCGTTGTCGGGAAGGGCCGCCATCAGCACCGAAAACTGCCGCTGCATCTCATCCTCCAGCTGCAGCGTCGTCGGTGACTGCACGCCGAGCACGGCCAGCGACATCGCCGCCAGGTCCCGCAACAACCGCGCCGTTTCGTCGTCGAGCGCCGCCAGCGACGCGGGGAGCGCGCGGGGCGGCGTGCGTTCGCGGCGACGCTTGGGGGTCTCGAACAGCGCCCGCACCGGCGCGAACGTCACGGTGAACGAGCCCGGCGTATGCTCGGCGTAGCCGCTCAGCACGTTCCGCCGCCGCAACGACGGCAGCAGCTTCACGATCGCTTCCCGCACCGGCGAGTAGCCGTCGAGGCTGTTGTTGCCGCGCCCCGTGATGACCAGCGCCTCATCGGCGCCGAGGACCTGTTGCTGACGCAGCCACGCGTCGGCCAGCGTGTGCGCCTGCGTCGCCGTGGGCTGCAGGGAACGCAGGTTGAGCGTCCGCGACGCCCCGAAGCGCAGCTCGTCAAAGGCCCGATGCACGCTCACGGGGTGAACACCCTAGCGCCGACGCAGGGCTTCGGTCAGCACGCGTCCGTCCACCGGCTCAGTGGGGGGAATGCCGAGCATCGCCGCGAGCGTGGGAGCGATGTCCACCGAATACGTGGGCGCGGCGTAGCGCCCCGGCTTGACCGCTGATCCCATAAACAGAATGGGAATACGCGCGTCGAGATCGTGCGGCGATCCGTGCGTGGCGTAGCGTGTCGTGTACCAGTAGTAGCCGGGCTTGAAGGTCACGGTCAGCTCGGCCTGAAAGTCGGGCGGAATCGCGTGCAGCCAGCGGCGTGCCAGCACATCGCCCTTGGCGGCGGCACCCGCGAGCGTCGACACGCGGTCCACACGCAGCATGCCGGGGAGCGCCAGCAACTGGGTGCGCAGCGCGCGCACCACAGAATCGGCGGGCACGCCCTTGGCGGCCAGACGGCGGCGATCGAGCGAGACAATGCCGGCCTGCAAGAGCAGGGCGTCACCTTCCACCCCACGCGCGGCCAGCGCACTGCGCGCGGCGTCGATGATCGGCTGCGGGTTCACGCGGCCCCGGTTGGGATCGGCACCGGGAAACGCCACCTCGGGAAACGGCGAGACACCGTGGTCGGCGCTCAGCGCGAAGACGATGCGCGTCGAATCCCGCAGCACGTAGAGCGAATCGATGAGGCGGCCGAGCAGACGATCCACCCGCAGCACCTGATCATGCAGCTCCCGCGAATCCGGCCCGTACCGATGACCGATGGCGTCGGTGGTCGACAGCGACACCGCCAGCACATCGGTGGTCGGCCCCTTGCCGAGCTCCATCGCCGTCACGCCGGCCAGCGCCATGTCGACGGTGATCTCGTCCATCCAGGGATACTCGGTGAACTCGTACCCGGCTGTGCGGAGGTCCGTGGGAAGCCGATGGGGGAAGACGAAGTCCTTCCCCTGATTCTCGATCGGCATCGAATCCGGCTCCGGGTACTGCGACGCCGCCAGGAGGGTGGTCCACGACGCGCCGAGCAACGGCGTCACGACATCGCGCGCATTGAAGCGCTGCACCCACGTCGGGATGGTGTCCGCGTAGTAGCGGCTCGTGGTGAAGCGGCCGTCGAGGGCATACCAGTACACCTGCTGCTTGGCACGGCCGAGCGGCAGAATCGCGCCGCGGTCCTTGCGGGACACCGACAGGGCGCGGGCAAACTGGTCGCGGGAACGGATCCAGTCGAACAGCGACGTCCCACGGAAGCGGTACGGTGACGCGCCACCGCCGCGACCGAAGAGCAGCGGCGACTGCGGGTCGGCCACCCCGAGTTCGTTGATGACCACACCGTTGTGCGACGGGTGACGCCCCGACCAAAGCGTGGCGTGCCCGGGGGCTGTTTCGGTGGTCGCATGATCGTGCGACGCATTCGTGAAGAACGCCCCCTGCTTGAGGAGGCGCGCCAGTCCGCCGGTGAACTGCGACGCCCATCGGTCGAGGTAGTCGGGACGCAGTTGATCGACCGTGATCTGGACGACGAGCGTCGGGGGCGCGGCCTGGGCGGCGAGCGGCGCCGTACACGGCAGGGCGAACAGCATCGACGCGACGGCGGCGGAACCGACGAACGCGGAGGCGCGAGGAATCAGGCGGGTGGCGTGCATGCCGAAAACTACGCGCGATCGTGGAGGCGCGCTGCCTCGCGGCCCGTGCCTGTGACGGGAGCGTGACGGCAGGGTGTCACCGCACCACCGGCGGCCCCGTCCGGCCTCGTGCACGTCGCCGGATCGACGCGCCAGGACAGGGGCCACACCGCCGGTGATCGAACCACGCGAGGTCGGTGCGCTTCGCGGATGACGACACGCGACCACACCGCGTGAATCGCCCGCACCGTTCACGGAGGCACGTGAAGGCGACGACAATATTGCGCCGCCGCCGCCGATGCACTAGGGCGCGCGAAAAGTTTATCGCGCTGGCGTGTCAGGCTCCGCACGGACACGCATCGCGTCGGCGACGGCACGATCGTGTGGCGACGACGATGCATCGAGGCCCGTGATCACACCGTGGGCGTCGGCGGCGCTGCGGTTCTGACTGAGTTTGTACTTGCCTTCGAGCGCCGTAATCTCGATTTCCACGCCGACCGTCGCCCGCGCGAGCTGCTCGAGAAAATCACGCGGCGCATCATGCATCGCCCACGGATGCGCCTGCGACGCCTCGTGCCGGTCGGTGATCCGGTCCAGATGCGCCATCAGAAAGTCATGTTCATCAATGAAGCGCAGCACGCCGGTGGCGTGGACCGCGACGTAGTTCCACGTCGGCACGACCTTGCCGTGCTCCTGCTTGCTGGGGTACCACGTGGGCGTCACATACGCGTTGGGCCCGCTGAAGATCACCAGCGCCGGCTCCTCGCGCGCGGCCCGCTCGTGGTGCGGGTTGGCACGTGCGATGTGTCCCTGCAGCACCCCGAACGCCCCGCGCGCCCGGTCGATCAGCAGCGGCAGGGGCGTCGCATACAAGCCGTGCACCGACGACGCCGTGACGATCGTGCCCAGTGGATGGGCCTCCATGAAATCATGCAGCGTGTTGCGATCGGACTCGGCAAACGACCGGGGGATGTACATGACGACCTAGGCCTGGATCGCGGATTCCAAAATCGCGAGGCCCGCCGCGAGTTCCGCCTTGGTGATGACCAGCGGCGGCAGAAAGCGCAGCGTGTGCTCGCCCGCGCTGACCAGCAGCAATCCCTTCTCGAACGCCCGTCCGATGATCGCGGCTGCCGGCTCGTGCACGTCCATACCCCACATGAGCCCCGTCCCCCGGATCGCGCGCACCTGACCGGTGCGGTCGGCGATCCCCTGCAGCTGTTCCCCGAACCACGCGCCCGTTTCACGCACGTGCTGCAGCAATGCCGGATCGGACAGTCGCTGCACCACGTGGTGCGCCACGTGCGCCAGCAGCGGGCCGCCGCCGAAGGTGGTCCCGTGGTCGCCGGGCTGCATGGTCCGCGCCACGGCGTCG
>CANJOX010000174.1 GCA_947475795.1 Gemmatimonadota bacterium | reverse complement strand
CGATCACGTCCATCCCCTCCGTCACCATGCCGATCGGCGCGAAGGTGCGATAGCGGTCCAGCTTGCGCGCGTTGTCGGCGGTGTTCACGAACAGCTGCACCGACCGGCTGTCGGTCCGCTCGTCGTCGATGGTGAACGCGATCGTGCCGCGCGTGTTGCTCAGTCGCATCGGCTCATCGGGAAGCAGCGCCTGGGCCCAGGCACGGTTGACCTGCGGATCACCGTGAATGCCGAACTGCACCACGAACCCGGGGACCATGCGGAAAAACCGCACGTCGGTGAAGTAGCCGACGGTCACCAGCTCGTAGAACCGGTCGGCGCCGCGTGGCGCCAGCGCGCGGACCACCCGCACGGTAAACGGCCCTTTGCTGGTCTCGATGCGTACCCGAAAGCTGTCGGGGCTTTGTACGGGTGTGGCCGACGGCCCGGGAACGGGCGCGGTGCGCCCCGCTGGGCGTCCGGCGGCCGAGCCGGAGTCTCCGCGCGACGACGGCGTGCGCGCGTCGGCGGAACAGGCGCCGGCCCCGGCACTGGCCAGCAGCAGTACGGCCAGCCGTGTCACCACACCCCGGCGGCGACGCCCGCGCACGCTACTTGTCGCTGCCCTTGACCGGCGCCGCCACGGTGGCACTCGGCGCCTTCAATCGGTCGCGGCGTTCCTTCTCGCGACGGTCGCGCAGCTCATTCACGATCTTGCGGAAGTCCGCTTCTCCCATACCACGCTCGGACATGCGCATGATGTCGGCCCGCGATGCCGCGAGGCGGCGGTCCGAATCCATGCGCGACATGTTGCCGCTCATGTTGGCGGCCGTGGCGGCGTTGAGCGGCAACAGCGCCAGCAGCGCGTTGGGGATCATGACCTTGCCCAGCCGGATGCCTTGGCTGTCCCAGCCCCACTTCTCGCCGTTCTTGCCCGTGCGGGTCCAATCGCCGGGCTGGCGTCCCGTGCGCCCCTGCGCCCGGTTGAGGGAGTCGAGCGAGTCGCGCGCCTGCGTGAGCATGAAGCCCATGATGCTGTCGAGATTGTCGGCGCGATCTCCGCCACCACCGCCACCGGCATTCCCGACCACGACCGGATCCCGCCAGACGCGGCCGTCGTAATACCCCGGCCGCACCCCGCGCACCGCCGGATCGGCGGTGCCGATGCCGACCCCGGCCCCCGCGCCCACGCCGCTCCCGGTATCGCGCGGCGCGGCGGCCATGGGCGCCGATGGCTCCGCGGCCGGTGCCGCGGGGACCGTCACCGACGGTGTGACCGACGGACGCGCCGCCACGGCTCGGCGCACAGGCGCCGCCGGGGCTGGCTTGGCGGGCTCACGCGGCGTGACGTAGGTGAGTCGCTCCTCCGTCAGCTGATCCGACGCCCCGAAGCGCAGCCACGCCGGAATGCCGTGCCCGAAGGTGAGGAGCTGCACGAGCACGGCCCCCACCACCACGTGGATCGCCACGGCCGCCAGCACCGCGCGTGACTGCCGTTGCTTCTCACGGACCGCCCCGCCCGACCGCGCCCGCGCCGACAGCACGCGTACGCGCGCCGTAGCCCCCGATGGCTCGTGCTCAGGAGCCGGCGAGGGAGGCAGCGGACTGCGGGGAGGGGACAACGGCGACATGGTCCGAAAGATACCCGGGATCGCCGCTCAGGTGCCGGCGACGACGGGATTGGTCACGATGCTCAGTCCCACCAACTCGACTTCGACCACATCGCCCGGGTGCAGCGCCTTCGTGCCCGCCGGCGTGCCCGTGGCCACGATATCGCCCGGCTCGAGCGTCATGAACCGCGAGATGAACGACAGCAGCATCGGGATGGGGAACACCATGTCGGCCGCCGTGGCCCGCTGGCACTCCACCCCGTTCACGCGGGTGACCAGCGTGATCCCCGACAGGTCGGCCGGCGCCGGGCTCTCGGGCCCGATCGGACAGAAGGTGTCCATCCCCTTGGCGCGCGACCACTGGCTGTCGCTGCGCTGCAGATCGCGGGCGGTCACGTCATTCAGCGCCACGATGCCGGCGATGCCGGCAATGGCCTCTTCTTCGGTGGCCTTGGTGAGCCGCTTGCCGATCACCAGCGCGATCTCCCCTTCGAACTCGATGTGCGTCGAGATCGGATGCAGCACGATCGCATCACCCTCGCGGATGATCGACGACGGCGGCTTGAGAAAGAACATCGGCTCGGTAGGCACGTCGTTGCCCATTTCACGGGCGTGGGCGACGTAGTTGCGGCCGACGCAAACGATTTTTGACGGAGTGGACATGGAGGACTCGTGAGTGCCGGGGGCGTGGGACGTGAATGGTGCCTGCACAACCTATCTCTTCAGCCGATCGCTCGCATAGAACCGTGACACCTCATGCCGCACCGTCCCCCATGGCCCCGTGACCCGTTGGGCCGGCGGCAGGGCGTCCAGCAGGTCGCGGCCGTACCGTTTGGTGACCACCCGTGGATCGCTGAGGACCACGACCCCGGCGTCGGTGGCGGTCCGGATCAGCCGCCCGAACCCCTGCTTGAGACGCAGCGACGCGTGGGGGAGCATGAACTCCACGAAGGCGTTCCCGCCCCGCGCCTCGATGGCCTCGCACTGCGCGGCCACCATCGGCTCGGTGGGGACGCGAAAGGGCAGCTTGGCAATCAGCAGCCCCCGCAGCGCATCACCGGGCACATCGACGCCCTCCCAAAAGGTGGCCGTGCCCAGCAGCACGGCGCGCCCTGAGTCGCGGAAGCGCTGCAACAGCACATCGCGCGGTTCCTCGCCGTGCACCAGCAACGGCATGCGGCCATCCAGCCCCATCTCCCGCAGCTGCTGCGCCATCTCGCGCACATCGCGGTGACTGGTGAACAGGCCGAACAGCCCACCGTCGCTGGCCAGCATGAGATCACGCAGCTGCTGCACCACCGCCGCGAAGTGCCCGCGCGCATCCTCGTTGGGCGCCGGCAGGTCGGTGGGCACCACCAGCATCGCCTGCCGCGGATAATCGAACGGCGAGGCGAAGATCGCGCTGCGCTTCGCGAGCGCCGTCCCGTCGAGACCAAGCCGTTGCTCGAGAAATCCGAAACCGCCGTCGGTGGAGAGCGTGGCGCTGGTGATGATCGTGGTCTCCACCCGGCCGAACAGATCGTCGCGCAGCACCGGTGCCAGATCGAGCGGCACGCAGTGCACGGCCACATTGCGCTCGTTCGCCGTGGGCTTGCCCTGGAATTCCATCCAGCGCACCACTGGATCCTTGTCCTTGGGCGGCTGCAGCCCGCGCGACAGCGAATCGCCCGCGCCCGCCAAACGGCGCGTCACGGCGCGCACTTCGTTCAACAGCGGCGCCATCTCCTCGCTGCGCTTCTGGTCGCTCTCCAGCCGCTCCGTGACCAGCCGCAATCCGTCCTGCAGCGCACTGATTTCGGTGAGCAGCTCCCCCAACGTGCTCTCGATGCCGTTGAGCCACAGGGCATGCTGCTGAAAGGCGTCGGTGAGCCGCAGCACCGGGGCACCGGTCTCCTCGAGCACCGCCGCCAGCAGTTCGAACAGCAGCTGCGTGCGATCGCGTGCCGTGGCGGCACTCGAGAACATGCGCTCGCGTACGAGATCGAGACTGGCCACGCTGTGGAGATCGCTGAAGCCGCCCAGCCTCGCGGCCAGCGCCGGCAGCAGCCCCTTGCCGCGCCGCTCCAGCCGGTTGAACAGCCGCGCCAGCGCCCGACGTGTGATCGAACTGCCCAGGTGCGAGGCGGCGGCATCTTCCAGGTGATGCCCCTCGTCGATCACCAGTCGCTTGTACGCCGGCAACACGGCGGAGTCATCCCAGTTCTGCGCCTGCCGCCGCACGGCGACGTCCGACAGCAGCAGGTGATGGTTGACCACCACGACGTCGGCCGCGGCCGCTTCCTTCCGCGCCTTGAACAGGAAGCACTTGTCATAAAACTGACACTTCATGCGCCCGCACAAATCGGGCTCGGCCGCCACTTCATCCCACACATCGGGGCGCGGCGGGGTGGGGAGATCGGCCAGCGAGCCGTCCTGCGTCGTCTCCGCCCACTCGGCGATCTGCGCCAGATCGCCGCTCCCGCTGTCATCGAACAGCGAGGCGCCCGCTCCGGTCGCCTGCTCGAGGCGCATCAGGCACAGATAATTGCGCCACCCCTTGAGCAGCGCGAACCGCACTTTCTGATCGGTCAGCGCGCGCTGCAAAAACGGCAAGTCCTTCGCCACCAACTGCTCCTGCAGCGTGATCGTGTTCGTCGACACGATCGTGCGTTCGCCGTTGGCGGCCGCCCAGCGCAACGCCGGCACGAGGTACCCCAGCGACTTACCCACGCCGGTGCCCGCCTCCAACAACGCCACCCCGCCGCGGTTGAACGTCTCGGCCACCGCCGCCGCCATCGCCCGTTGACTCGGCCGGTCCTCGTACTCACGCGAGCCCGTCACCCGCTGCATCGTCTGCGCAATCAGGCCGTGCGGACCGAGTGTGACGTCCACCGCGTCGAGCGATACCGGCAGCTTCTGTTTGCTGCGCGGCACCTCGGCCACCACGTACACACGTGTAGCCTCATTGTCCACGATCGCGAAGCCCACACCGTTGCCATGAATGCGCGCGGCCACTTCGAGATCGGCGTCACTGGGCTCCAGCAACCCCGACGGATGGTTGTGCAGCATCAACTCGCCGCGCTCGGCCACGCCCGGCAGGGCAAGCACGCTGCGCACATCTCCGCGGAACACCACGCGCGCCGTGGTGATCAGGTTTTCGTCGTCGACGGTGCAGACGAAGCACACTTCATTGCCGCCGGCCAGCTTGATGGCCACCCGCACGGCGCTGGCGGCCTTCGGGGACAGACGCGTCTCCCCGATGACCTTGGCGCCCGCCTTCGTCATCCGCTTGCCGGTCACGTCTTCCGCGGCTTCTTCTTCGCAGCGGGGAACAGGACGTTGTTCAGGATGAGCCGGTAGCCGGGCGAGTTGGGGTGCAGCGAGAGATCGGTCGGGGCGCTGCCGATGGCATGCTGCGCGTCTTCAGGATCGTGGCCACCCAGAAACGTCCACGAACCCTTGCCCGCGTCACCGTGCAGATACTTGCTCCACGGCGCGCCGTCTTCGCTGGCCAGCACCGTCACGCCGGGCTTCACGATGGCGCGATTGAAGCTGGTGGTCACCCCGTAGAAGTCGGGCACCACCGAGCGGTGATTCTGCACGAGCATCGTGGCCACGGGATCGAGCTTGGCCGAGAAGTCGAACAGCGTGAACGTGCCCAGCGGCTGACGACGCGCCGGCACGTTCACCTGATGCCCGTCGATGTCGCTGAGCGCGTTGATGTACGGCGACGGCTCCACGTGCGCGCCGGTGAAGGCGAGCGAACGCGTCCAATCCATGCGCGCATCGGCATCGGCCGCCGGCGGCGTGCCGTCGGAAAACGGTCCCGCGATATCGACGGTGAAGGCCGCGATGGCGAGATCGAGCGACTCAGTGGCGCCGCACATGGCGAACAGGAATCCGCCACGATCCACAAAGCCACGGATGTTGTCGGCCACGGCCTTCTTAAGCCCGGGCACGTCGGCTTTGCCGAAGCGCTTGGCCATCGCGATGTCGCGTTCGCGCTGCGCGACGAACCACGGGGCATCGCGGTAGGCGAGGTACAGCTTGTTGAACTGCCCCGTGAAGTCTTCGTGGTGCAGGTGCACCCAGTCGTACTTGGACAGGTCACCCTGCATGACGGCGTCGTCCCACACCGACGTGAACTCGATGCCGGCATACGTGAGGGCGAGCGTGACCGCATCGTCCCAGGGTGGCTGATCCACGGGACGATAGATCGCGATCTTCGGCGCACGCTCCAACACGACGGCGTCCATGTTCCCGCCGGCGATCTCGGCGCGCATGGAGGCGACCGCCGCATCGTCCACCAGCTCGATGCTCACGCCATCGAGCGCGGCGCGACGACGCAGATCGGGCGCGTCGGGGAGCAGAAACGAACCGCCCCGGTAGTTCAGCAGCCACTCCGCCTTCTGCCCGTTCTTCAGGGCAAGGTAGGCCACACCGTAGGCCTTCAGGTGATTGCGCTGGCCGTCATCCATGGGCAGCAGCATCGATTGCGCGGACAGCGACCGGGCCGTGGCCAGCACCATGAGGCTGAGGGTCACGAGCACGGCCGCACGGCGGCGCACCGCCGAGAACAGGCTGGCAATCAAGCGCATACCGGAAATGTACCCGCGTGTCATGGTCACGTGGTCATCGCGTTACGGCGGCCGATGCGGGTGGCACCTGCCCTTTCAGTCGTTCGAGCTCGCGGCGTGCCTGCGGGGCGAGCGCGCTCATGGGGTAGTCCACCAGCAGGGTCTCCAGGCGCGTGGTCGCGCCGCGGACATCACCACTGTCGCGTAGCGCGCGCGCGGAGGCGAGCAGCGATTCGGGGGCTTCGGGGCTCTTGGGCCACTCGGCGATCACGCGATCCCAGAGCACCATCGCGCGGGCGCGCGCCACCAGCCGCGCCGCCATCGTGAGCAATGCCGGTGCCGCGGGGCCCACGGAATCGGCCAGCGACACGAAGCGCGCGGCCGCCCCCACACTGTCGCGGCGGGCCAGGGCGAGAAACGCCGCCCCCAGCCCGGGCGACTGCTCCACCCGGGTGCGGGCCAGCAGCCCCAGCGCGTCCACCAGCTCCCCACGCTGCGTCGCCGCGCGCACCAGTCGCTTGCGCGCCGTGGTGAGATCGCCGTCGTACAGAGCGAGCCAGCCCACCGTTTCGTCATCGTCTTCGAGATCACTGCCCACTACCGCGGCCTTGGCCCGCGT
>CANJOX010000173.1 GCA_947475795.1 Gemmatimonadota bacterium | reverse complement strand
GACGAGCCCCCCCAACGGGTCGCACACCAACCCCCGCGTGCCCTGTTGCGCCAGCGCCGTGGCGTGACCGACCTGACGCGGCGACCCACCGAGCATCTCGACCGCCGCACCGGCGGCCATTCCGGCGGCGGCTCCGGTCTCGGCCTGGCACCCGCCCTCGGCGCCCGACAGGGACGCGCGCTCGGCCACCACGGCGCCGATCAGTCCCGCTGTGGCCAACGCATCGATGACGCGCTCGTCGTCGATGCCCCGCGCAGCGGCCAAACCCGTCAGCACCGCCGGCAACACACCGGCGCCGCCGGCCGTCGGCGCGGCCACGATCACACCCATCGCCGCGTTCACTTCCTGCACCGCGATCGCGCGCGCCAAGACGTCCCGGAACGGAGTATTCGCCAAGGGTCCATCGGGTCCGCTGCGCAGCTTCGCCGCGTCCCCCCCCACGAGTTCCGACGCGGACCGCAGGTCACCCACCATCCCGCGATGGACCGCCTCGCGCATCACCACCAACGCGCGCCGCAGCGCCTCGCGGATGCTCTCGATGGTGCGCCCCTGATCTTTCGCCTCGACTTCAAGCGCCACTTGTGACAGGGTCACGCCACGCGCTTCGGCGTCGCGGATGGCATCGGCCAGAGAGCGATACATCAGGCACTCACCTTGTCGAGACGGAACGCCCACGTGACCCACGGCAGTGCGCGGATCGCGTCGCGCACCGCTTCGTCCGGCTGGTCATCCACTTCGATCACCATGAACGCGTCGCCGCCACGCTCTTTCCGCGAGAGCTTGAGCGTGGCGATGTTGCAGTTCGCCTCGGCGAGCAGCCCCGCGATGCGCGCGACGGATCCTTTCACATCTTCGGCCACGAGCACGATGGTGTGCAGGTTCCCGGGCACTTCCACCGGGTACCCGTCGATTTCGGTGACCATCACGCGGCCGGCGCCGAGCGACGCGCCCACCATCTGCGACGTGCGATCACCACGTTCGAGTGAAATGCGGACCGTGTTGGGATGCTTGTCGTCACCCAGCGATGTTTTCTCGAACTGAAAGTCGAGCCCCTCGCGCTCCATGATGTCGAGCGCGGTGCGCAGTCGCTCGTCATCAGGACGAAAACCCATCAGGCCACCGGCAATGGCCTTGTCGGTGCCGTGTCCTTCCCCGGTACGCGCGAAGGAGCCGTGCAGTTCGATGCGGGCACGTTCGGGGGTGCCGCCCACGAGACAACGCGCGAGCAGACCGAGCCGGCAGGCGCCGGCGGTGTGCGAACTGCTCGGTCCCACCATGACGGGACCGATTATATCCAGTAGAGAAACCATGATCGACGCTACCCCTCGTGTCCGGTGGTGATCCCCAGCATCGGCGCGAGGTAGCGCCCCGTGTGACTCTCCCGTACCATCGCCACGGTTTCCGGCGTGCCCTGCGCGACGATCGTGCCACCGCGCACGCCGCCTTCCGGTCCGAGATCGACGATCCAATCGGCCGTCTTGATCACGTCGAGGTTGTGCTCGATCACGAGCACCGTGTTGCCGCGATCGACCAGCTTGTGCAGCACGCCCAGCAAGACGTTGACATCCTCGAAGTGGAGTCCCGTGGTGGGCTCGTCGAGAATGTACAGGGTGCGCCCCGTATCGCGCTTCGATAGCTCGGTGGCCAGCTTCACGCGCTGCGCCTCACCGCCGGACAGCGTGGTGGCGCTCTGCCCGAGATGGATGTATCCCAACCCGACGTCGCGCAGTGTTTCGAGCTTCTGCAGGATGCGCGGCTGATGTTCGAACACCGCGCACGCATCCTCCACGGTGAGATCGAGAATTTCCGCAATGCTCCGCCCGCGGAAGTGCACCTCGAGCGTCTCGCGATTGAAGCGCTTTCCCTTGCAGACGTCGCACGACACGAAAACGTCGGGGAGGAAGTGCATCTCGATCTTCACGAGACCGTCGCCCTGGCACGACTCGCAGCGGCCGCCCTTGACGTTGAACGAAAAGCGCCCGGGGCCGTAGCCGCGGATCTTTGCTTCGGGGAGCTCGGCGAACAGTTCGCGGACCGGCGTGAAGATCCCCGTATACGTGGCCGGGTTGGAGCGCGGCGTGCGGCCGATCGGGCTCTGGTCGATGTCGATGATCTTGTCGAGATGCTCGAGCCCCGTGATCCGCGCATGGGCGCCGGGCAGCACGCGCGCGCGGAAGAAATGGCGCGAGAGCGAGCGCTGCAAAATGTCGGTCACGAGCGTGGATTTGCCCGATCCGGAGACGCCGGTCACGGCCACGAACAGCCCCAACGGAAACTCGGCGGTGACGTCGCGCAGGTTGTGCTCACGCGCGCCATGCACCGCGAGGGTGCGCGCGGCGTTGGGCGTCCGTCGCTGCGCCGGCACCGCAATGGTGCGCGTACCGCGCAGGTACTGTCCGGTGACCGACGCGGGCGTGTCGATGACGTCCTGCACGCTCCCTTCGGCAATCACTTCGCCCCCGTGCTTGCCGGCACCGGGCCCCAGATCGATCAGGTAGTCGGCGTCGCGAATGGTCTCTTCATCGTGCTCGACCACGATCACGGTATTGCCCAGATCGCGCAGCTGCTTGAGCGTGGAGAGCAGCCGCCCGTTGTCGCGCTGGTGCAGGCCGATGCTGGGCTCGTCGAGGATGTACAACACGCCCACGAGGCGCGAACCGATCTGCGTGGCCAGCCGAATGCGCTGGGCCTCGCCGCCAGAGAGTGATTCGGCACTGCGGTTGAGCGTGAGGTAATCGAGACCGACATCGACCAGAAACCGGAGCCGCTCGCGTACTTCCTTGAGGATGGGCCCCGCGATGCCGGGGTCGAGTCCGGGATGCCCCGCACTCCGCACCGGGACCGTCTCGAAGAACGCCAGCGAATCGACGACGCTGCGCTCGACCACCTCACCGATGTTGAGCCCGTGCACCGTGACGGCCAGCGATTCGGGACGGAGCCGGCGCCCCTCGCAGGCCGGGCAGGGCGCGGCCACCATGAACGACTCGAGGTCGAGGCGAACCCCGTCGCTGCTGCTTTCGTCATAGCGCCGCTGTACGTGCGCCACGATGCCTTCCCACGTGCTGTCGGCGGCCGTCTTGGCGGCGGACTTCGCGGCCGCGCCCTTGACGGCCTTCTTCACGGTCTTGCGCGCCCGCGGTGGGGTGTCGCCCACGCCGTAGAGCAGCTGTTTGCGAACCGCAGCCGGGATGTTACCCCACGGCTTGTTCAGGTCGAAGCCGAGCTGTTTGGCGAGCCCAGGGAGGATCACCTTGCGCAGATACCCGTCCGGCTCACCCCACGGCAGCACCACGCCCTCCAGAATGGAGATGCTGGCGTCGCCGAGGATGAGTTCCTCGCTCACGGTGCGCGTCGTGCCAAGGCCGCTGCACATCTCGCACGCCCCGAACGGCGAATTGAACGAGAAGTGGCGTGGCTCGAGCTCCGGCATCGAAATGCCGCAGGCGGCGCAGCCGTAGCGCTCCGAGAACATTTCTGTCGCCGGCTCGGCGCCGTCGTACCGCACCACCTCGGCCAGCCCTTCGGCCAGCCGTAGTGCCGTCTCGATAGAGTCGGTGATGCGTCCGCGGTCTTCGGTGCGCACGACGAGACGGTCCACGACCACCGATACTGAGTGGTTGAGACGCCGGTTGAGCTTCGGCGGATCGGCCAGCTCGATGAGTTCACCGTCGACGACGGCGCGCACGAAGCCCTGCTTGCGGGCGCTCTCGAAGAGTTCCTTGAACTCGCCTTTGCGCTCCTGCACGAGAGGCGCGCGGATCTCGAGTCGCGTGCCTTCGGGCCACGCGAGCACCATCTCGGCGATCTGGGTGGGACTCTGGCGCTGAACGGCGCGACCGCACCCCGGGCAGTGCGGGGTCCCGCCCCGGGCGTAGAGCAACCGCAGGTAGTCGTACACCTCGGTGACCGTGCCCACCGTGGAGCGCGGATTGTGCCCGGCAGATTTCTGCTCGATCGAGATCGCGGGGGACAATCCCTCGATGGCATCGACGTCGGGCTTCTCCATCAGCCCGAGAAACTGTCGGGCGTAGGCCGAGAGCGACTCGACGTAGCGGCGCTGTCCTTCGGCGTAAATCGTGTCGAAGGCGAGCGACGATTTGCCCGATCCGGACAAGCCGGTCACGACCGTGAGTTTGTCTCGCGGAATCGTGACGCTGATGTTTCGCAGGTTATGCTCGCGTGCACCGCGCACCACGAGCGCATCGGACGGACGGACCGGTTCGGGCATAGTCGTTGAAGGTGCCGGAAGCCGACGGGCTAGACAACCCCGCCAGAGGGACAATCCGCACCGGACCGTGGTCGATGCCCCGGTCCGGAACGGCGCCCGAATCGAAGAAGTTGCGAGTGGGTGCCACTCGGTCGTCCTACCGACATGATCGAGATCACTGCGCTCTGCAAGCGGTACGGGACCTTCACGGCGGTTCGCTCGCTGGACCTCGTCGTGCCTGCCGGTGAGCTGTTCGGCTTTCTGGGGCCGAACGGGGCCGGCAAAACGACCACCATGCGGATGATCGCCGGCATCCTGCAGCCGACCACCGGCTCGGTCCGGATCGCCGGCCACGACCTCCGTACCGACCCCTTGAAGGCCAAGCGGGCTCTGGGATTCATCCCGGACCGCCCTTTCATCTACGAGAAGCTCACGGGGATCGAGTTCCTGCGCTTCAGTGCGGGCCTGTACGGCGAGCAAGGGCCGGAGGTGGAGAACCGCGGTCAGGAGTTGCTCGCCCTGTTCGATCTCGAGGCCTGGCGGAACGAGCTGGTGGAGAGCTACAGCCACGGCATGCGCCAGAAGCTGATCATCGCCAGCGCGTTCGTGCACCGGCCCGCCGTGATCGTCGTGGACGAACCGATGGTGGGGCTGGACCCCAAGTCGTCGCGCATCCTGAAGGACCTGTTCCGCGAGTACACCCGACGTGGTCACACGGTGATGATGTCCACGCACACGCTCGAGATCGCCGAGGGGATGTGCGACCGGATCGGCATCATGCAGCAGGGCGAGCTCGTGGCGTGCGGCACGATGGACGAGCTGCGCCGGAGTTCGGGCACCGACGACGCGCTGGAGGACATCTTCCTGCGTCTCACCGGTGACCTCGTCGCGCGGGAATTGATCGAGGTGCTGGATGCCTGAGGTCGCGGCGCTGCCGGCCACCACCACGTGGCAGTTGCTTGCTCCCAAGTGGCAGATGGCACGTCACCGGATGCGACGGCACGAGCAGGGCGACCTCCGCCGGCTGCTGGTGGTGAGCACGCTGGGCGCGCTCTTCTGGCTGGCCGCTTTCGTGATTTCCCTGAAGCTGCTGCGTTACTTCCGCAGCGCCGAGGACATCGGCGCCCTGCTGGCGGCCAAGCTGTTGTCGATGATCCTGCTGTCGTTCGGCTCGATTCTGCTGCTGTCGAACACCATTGCGGCGCTGTCGAATTTCTTTCTGGCGCGTGATCTCGACCAGCTGGCGGCGGCGCCGATCCGCACCGGCGCCCTGTTCCGGGCGCGGCTGCTGGAAACGGCGCTGCACTCCAGCTGGATGGTCGCCCTGCTGCTGATTCCGCTGTTCGCCGCCTATGGCGTGGCGTACAAGGCCAACGTGTTGTTCATCGCGTTTGCGTGCGCAGTGCTGATCCCGTTCTTCCTGATCCCGGCGGCGGCCGGATCAACCGTGACGCTGCTGCTGGTGAACGTGTTCCCGGCCCGTCGCACCCGCGATCTGCTTAGCGTGATCACCGCGATGGCGGTGTGCGGTTTGGTGCTGTTGTTCCGTGCGGCGCGTCCGGAACAGCTCGCCCGGCCGGAAGGCTTCCAGAATTTCATGCAGTTCATCGCGGCGCTCGACACGCCGTCGTCGCCGTGGCTACCGAGTGAGTGGGTGGCCGAGTCGATCGTGAAGTTCCTGGACGGGCGAGCGGCGTGGTTTCCGCTGGTGCGCCTGTGGGGCGTGGCGGCGGCGCTGACGCTGATCGGACAGCTGTTGTATGGGCGGGGATGGCACCGTGCGTACAGCATGGCGCAGGAAGGCGCCAGCCAGCGGTCGGCGCGTCGCACCGGGCGCCCCTTGCTGGACCGCCTGCTGTCGTTCCTAAGCACCACGCGCCGCGAACTGGTGCTGAAGGAGCTCCGCGTGTTCATGCGCGACAGCACGCAGTGGTCGCAGCTGGTGATGCTGGCCGTGCTGCTGGTGGTGTACGTGGCCAACGTACGGTATCTGCCGCTGTCCGGCGCGGGGATGACCGAGCTGCTGCGCAACGTGATCCCGTTCCTGAATCTGGCGCTGGCCGGCTTCGTGCTGGCCTCAATTGCGGCGCGGTTCGTGTTCCCGAGTGTGAGCCTCGAGGGGCGGGCGCTGTGGCTGCTGCGATCCAGTCCGCTCCGGATGTCGGACCTGCTGTGGGCCAAGTTCTGGGTGGGGGCGGTGCCCCTGCTGTTGCTGGCGCTCGTGCTGGTGGGGTGCACCAACCTGATGCTCGGCGTGCGGCCCTTCGTGCACCTCGTATCGATCGCGGCGATCACGGGGCTGGTGTTCCCGCTCACGGCGCTCGCGCTGAGCTATGGCACCTTTTATCCGCAGTTCGACACCGAAAATGCGGCGCAGATTCCGACGTCCTTCGGCGGACTGCTGTTCATGATGACGGCGATCGTCCTGATCGGCGCAGTGGCCTATCTCACGGGGCGGCCGGCAGCGCGGTACGTGGTGGCCGAGCATTTTGGGTGGGCGCGCACGCCGGCCGACATGGTATTGCCATTCGTGGCGGCTGCGGCGGCGTGCGTGGCGGCGACCGTGGT
>CANJOX010000172.1 GCA_947475795.1 Gemmatimonadota bacterium | reverse complement strand
TCGCTGGGGATGGCGGTCCATGCGGGACACGGGCTGTCCGTGCAGAACGTCGGGCCCGTGGCCGCGATCCCCGAGATCGAGGAGCTCAATATCGGGCACGCCATCGTGGGGCGTGCCATCTTTGTGGGTATGGTGGAGGCGGTGCGCGAAATCCGTCGGGCCATGGACGACGCGCGCGAAGCCGATCGGTTCTGATGTCCCGCTGCTTTCCCATTCGCCCGAGCCACCGCGTATGATCCACCGCGTATGAGCGCTCCGCACGCCCTCATCGAGTTCTTCCAGAAGGAAGCGATGGAGTATCTGGGTCGTCTCGACCAGCTGCTGATCGCCGCCGGTGAACAGGCGCCCGACCCCGCCGCGCTCCTCACGAACGCGCGCGCGCTGCGGGGCAGCGCCACCATGACGCGCCTCGACGGCCTCCCGGAGCTGGCGGCGACCATCGAACGGATCGCGGCCGGCCTGCGCGACCACGAGCTGCGCGGGGATCAGCGGCTCCACGTCGCCGTGGGGGCCGCGCTGGTGGAGCTGCGCTCGCTGGTCGAACGGGCGGGCGTCTGGAGCGACGTCGAGCAACGCCAGAGCCGCAGTCAGTCCGTGGCGCTCGCGGCCGTGGCCGCCGGGTATCTGGCGTCCGACACGCCGGCCGTCGCGCCGACGGCGCCGGTGGTGCCGATTGCCCGGTTCTTTCCGAACGACGGCATGCCGGCGATCGTGCAGCGCAATGCACAGCCGCCGATCACGCTGGCCCAGCGCTTCCGGCAGGACGTCGCCGCCGCGGCTGATGCGGTGGCGCGGGAATCGGCCGCGCTCGCCGCGCACGGCGCCGGGGCGTCACCGCTGGCGCTCACCGACGGCGTGCGACGCGGACTCCTCGGGCTCGCCGACGTGGCCGAGAGCTACGGCGCCGCGAGCGTCGCCAATCTGGCCACCCGCATGGCCCGCGCACCGCTCGCCGCCATGGCCGAGCGCATGGCCGTGCAGAGCTTCGCCCGGCAGCTGATGGACCGCGAGCTCACCGATCAGCAACTGGCGCAGCACGTGAAACAGGCCAGCCTCGCCTGGTCGGGCGCGCCGGTCATCGAACCAGCGATCGTCCCGATCGAGTCGTTGCTGTATCGCGGCCACTCGGCGCTCACACGCGCCCGGGCCGTCCGCGACGAACTCAAGTCCCACTGGCAGCGCGGCACGCTGGCGCAGCCGGCCGCCCACGCGCTCTTCGAAGAGCTGTCCGACCTCCTCGATCTGGCGGGCACCACATGAGCCGGCACCGCGGGCGCGGCCGGTGAAGCTCGACTGGAAGAGCACGCTGGGCTTCGCCTTCAGTGCCCTGCTGCTCTGGTGGACGCTCAAGGGCGTGAATCTGGGCGAGGTGTGGACCGTGCTGCGCACGTCGAACGCAGGGCTCTTCGCCCTCAGCACCGTGGTGGGCACCTGCATTTTCCCGCTGCGGGCGCGACGCTGGCAAACCATCCTCGAGCCGGTGGCCGGGCGCCTCCCCTTCGGGCCGCTGTGGCGGAGCACCGCCATCGGCATGATGATGAACAACGTGTTTCCGCTGCGCGCCGGCGAGTTCGCGCGCGCGTTCTCGCTCACCCGTGAAGCGCCGCGCGTCCCCATCACGACGGCGCTCGGCTCACTTGCCGTCGATCGGATCTTTGACGCGGTCGTGCTCTTCTCAATGATGTTCGGGGCGATGCTCGACCCGCGCTTCCCCGCCGATGTTCGCTTGGCCGGCCGCACGGTGCCCGAACTGGCTGGCGCCGGCGTAGTGGCCATGGCCGTGCTGCTCGTGGCCTGCTACGCGATGGTGATGCAAGGGGCGCGCGTGCTGCAGCTGGTGCGGTGGATCGCGCATCGCCTCATCCCCCGGTTCGAGCACGGCGCCGTCAGCTTTGTCGAGAACGCCATGGGCGGACTGGCCGTGCTGCGCGATGCGCGCCGGTTTGTCGCGGTGCTGCTCTGGGCCATCGCCCACTGGGGGGTCCACGCGCTGGCGCTGTACCTCGGCTTTCTCGCCATCGGCATCGACGCGCCGTTCAGCGCCGCGCTGTTCCTGCAGGGTATTCTCGGCATCGGCGTGGCCTTTCCCAGCTCGCCCGGCTTCTTCGGCGTGTTCGAGGCCTCAGCCTCCATCGGGCTCGCGGTGTACGGTGTGCCGGCCAACCTCGCCGTGAGCTGGGCGCTGGGGTATCACCTGCTCAGCTTTATCCCGATCACTGTGATGGGGGCCGTGTACTTCGCACGCCTCGGCCTGAGCGTCGGCACGATGAGCGGCACGAGCCCGGATGCGGCGCCGGTGGTTCCCATTGAGCGCGCACCGGAGTGATACGCCCGTGAGCGACACCGAACGCACCGAACGCGCCCACGCCAAGATCAACCTGCTGTTGCGGATTCTCGCCCGCGAGGCGGGGGGGTACCACGGTATCGAAACGCTGTTTCAGCGGCTCGCGCTGCACGATCTCGTGCACGTGCGGGTCGGTGCGATGGCGCCGTCCCTGTCGTGCGCCGGACCCACCATGCCGGCGCGTGGCCTTGGTCCCGTCGAGAAGAATCTCGCGTGGCGCGCCGCCACCGCGTACGTGGAAGCCAGCGGATGGGACACGGGCTGGGCCATCGACATCGAGAAACAGATTCCGGTGGGCGGCGGACTTGGTGGCGGCAGCGCCGATGCCGCCGCGGTGCTGCGCGCCTTCGAGGCGATGTGCCCCACGCCGCTCGGTGCGGCGCGCCTGCTCGACATCGCGGGCGGCCTGGGCGCGGACGTCCCCTTTCTGGTCAGCGACGTCTCACGCGCGTGGGCGTGGGGCCGTGGCGACCGCTTCGTCCCCCTGCCTCCGTTGCCGACCGCCACGGTGTGGTTGGCCACGTTCGCCGACGGCGTGAACACCGGCGCGGCGTACGCCGCCTTTGCGCGGGCGCGTGACGCGCGTGGCGACACGGTGCGGGCGCTCGCCTATCCCGCGCAGGCGTTCGACTCGTGGGCCTCGATCGCGCCCCTCGCGGCAAACGACTTCGAAGAGGTCGTGAGCACCATGCACGCGGGGGTCGCCACCGTATTGCCCCCGTTACGCGCGGCGGCCGCCACCCTGCGCGAGGCGCAGGGCATCCCCGCCATCGGCATGATGAGCGGCAGCGGCGCCACCTGCTTTCTGCTGCAGGCCGAACCCGATGCGACGCTGCCACCATCATCCCTCCCCGCGCGGGTGATCGCGACCCACACGGCCTGAGCGCGTCGCGCGCCAGCGGACGCTACTTCTTCGCGCCGATCTCGATCGTCTTGCCCTTGGCCTGCGGCAGCTTGGGCAGCGTGACCGTGAGCACTCCCTTCTCGAAGTCGGCCTTCACGCGCTCCACATCAACCGTGCGCGGCAGCGTGAACGAGCGCTGGAAGGCGCCGTAGAAGCGTTCCGTCATGTAGTACGCCGTGGTCGGCGGACCGTCCGTCGTCTCCTGCTCCTTCTCGCCGGCGATCGTCAGCACGTTGTTCTCGATGCTGATGCGGATGGCTTTTTCGTCGAGTCCCGGCAGTTCGGCGGTCAGCGTGATCGCGTCATTGGTCTCCGAGACTTCCATGGCCGGCGCCCACGACATCGCCGATGCCAACATCGGCCGGAAGAACGGGTCATCCAGCATCGGCTCATTGAACATGCGGCGGAGCAAGCCGCTGAACTGTGACGGTCCGGCATCAACCGGTGCCCGCTTCGTTAACGAAACCATTGTACTCTCCCGTGCGACTGTGCACGAACCGTAGGTGGGAAGGCGGCAGCGTGCAGTCGCCACCGCCATCACAGTCTGCCGCATCGCCGCGCGACCACCATCGGGGCAATTGCCGACGGCCTGTCGGACGACAGCCCGACGGGCGTCACGCGGCGGGGCCGACAGCACCGAGGCTGCGGCGCCATATTCCGAGAATGCCCGATCCCCGACCGCGCCCCGACGTGCCGATGCACTTCGCACCGCGCCCCAACGACCCGTCGCCGCGACGCATCCGGCGCCTCGGGCGCCTCGGCGCCATCGTCGCCGTGGCGGTCATCTTCATCACCATGCTCTGGGTGTTCACCGGCATCCCCACGCCGGTGGCCACGGCCATGAACGATGCCTTGTGGGCGCCCTGCCCGGCCCAGTACGCGGCCGCGCGCACGGCCCAGGACAGCGCGCTGGCCGACGGCTACATCTTGCGCCCGCGCACGCGCTTCGAGCGCGCGATCACCTGTGGCGGCGAGCGCGCCAAGCGCGCGGCCAAGAGTACCGTCGGCGCCACCCCGGCGCGCTAAGCGGCATCGGCCGCGCGCGTGGCCGCGACGCGCCGCTGGCCGTCCACCGCGCGCGGGTCGATAATACGGGATGACCTCGACCCTCCCCCGCGTTCCCACGCTCGACGATATCCGTGCCGCCGCGGCGCGCATCGCGCCGCACGCCGCCGTCACCCCGCTGCTCACCTCACCGGCGCTCGATGCACGCGCCGGCGGCCGGGTGCTGCTCAAGGCCGAGGTGCTCCAGCACACCGGCTCGTTCAAGCTGCGCGGCGCCCTCAACCGGCTGCTGCAGCTCACCGACGACGAGCGCTCGCGCGGCGTGGTCGCGTATTCGTCGGGGAATCACGCGCAGGCGGTGGCGTACAGCGCGTCGCTGCTCGGCATGCGCTCGGTGATCATCATGCCGAAAGACGCGCCGGCGCTCAAGATCGAACGCACGCGTGCGTTCGGTGGTGAGGTGGTGCTATACGACCGCTACACCGAAGACCGTGTGGCCATCGGCGGCGCGATTGCACAGGAGCGTGGCCTCACGATCGTGCCGCCGTTCGAAGATCCGCACATCGTGGCCGGCCAGGGCACGCTGGCGCTCGAAGCGCTCCGCCAAGCCGCCGAGATGGGGTACACGCCCGACACCCTGCTGGTGTGCTGCGGGGGCGGCGGGCTCACGGCAGGGTGCGCGCTGGCCGCGGAGGGCGTGTCGCCGAGCACGGTGGTGCACCCCTGCGAGCCGGCGGAGTTCGATGACACCACCCGATCGCTCGCGCTGGGGCACCGCGTGGGGAACGAGCCCGGCAAGCGCTCCATCTGCGATGCGATCGTCACCGAGATTCCCGGCGAGTTCACCTTTTCCATCAACCAGCCGCGCGTGGGTGCCGGGCTCACCGTCACCGACGACGAGGTGCTGGCGGCGATCGCCTTCGCGGTGCGTGAACTCAAGCTGGTGGTCGAACCGGGCGGGGCCGCCGCGCTGGCGGCGTTGCTCGCGGGTCGGGTCGCCACCGCGGGACGCACCACCCTCGTGGTCGTGACCGGTGGGAACATCGACCCCGCCATGCTGGCCCGGGCCATTGGTGCGCCCTGACGCCGCGCCGCGCGTCGCGCAGCACGCGGACGTGCCGGCACTCACGGCCCTGATCGACGCTTCCGTGCGCCGCCTCGGCGCCGGGTACTACACCGAGGCACAGATCGCGTCGTCGCTGGCCTACGTGTTCGGCGTGGACTCCAGCCTCATTGACGACGGCAGCTACTTCGTGCTGGAGCAGCACGGCGTCATCGTGGCCGCTGGTGGCTGGAGCGATCGCGAGACCTTGTTCGGCGGCGATCAAATCGACCACCGCGGCGAGGGACGCCTCGATCCGGCCACGTCACCGGCCCGGATCCGTGCCTTTTACGTGCACCCCGACCACGCCCGCCGTGGTCACGCCACGCGCCTCCTCGGCATCTGCAGCGCGGCCGCCCAACGCGCGGGCTTCTCGAGGTTGTCGCTCATGTCGACGTTGCCGGGCGAGCCGTTATACCGGGCGCTGGGTTTCGTACCCGAAGCCGGCGTGGACTACCCCATGCCCGACGGGACGACGCTGCCGCTGATCCCGATGACGAAGGCGATGGCGTAGGGCTCTACACCAGCAACGGCAACTGCCGGAACACGGAGATCACGGATCACACCGAAACGGCCACGGATAAGCAAACAGCGCTTCTTGCTTATCCGTGTTTGTTCGGCGCAATCCGTGGACTCCGTGTTCCAGCTGTTGTGGAGCTTTCAACAACGCCGCCGCCAGACGCGGAATACGCACCCAGCCCCTCCCTGACCAGGGACGCCCAAAGGCGCGCACCCACACGCGTGACCGAATCCGTCGGCGGCGATAGATTCCGGTCATGACTACTCGTCGCGATTTTCTCGTCACCGGCGGCGCCGCACTCGGCGCGCTGGCCATCGGCCCGAGTGCGCTGCGTGCCCTGCCCGGGTTCAAGCCGCTCCCCGCGCTGTACACCGACGCGGCCACCCGCGAACTCATGATGGAGGCGCTCGACGCCGCCAAGCGCTACGGCGCCTCATGGGCCGACGTGCGCATCTCGCGCAATCGCAACAACAGCATCCAGACGCGCGAGCGACAAGTCACCGACGTCGTCGATACCGACACCATGGGCTGCGGTGTGCGCGTGCTGGTCGATGGCTGTTGGGGGTTCTGCGCCACGCAGGAACTCACCAAGGAAGGCGTCGGCACCGCCGCACAGGAAGCAGTGGCCATCGCCAAGGCCAATCGCATTGCGCGCGACCGCCGAGTCGAACTCGCGCCGTCGCCGGCGCATCCGAACGCCACATGGCGCAGCGCCTATCAGATCGACCCGTTCACCGTACCGGTGGAAACCAAGGCCGATCTGCTGCTGCGCGCCAACGCCGAGGCACTCAAAGTGCCCAACGTGCGCTTCGTGAACTCCGGCCTCTCGTTCGTGAAGGAAGAGCGCAACTACGCGAACACCGACGGCTCGGTGATCACGCAGGACTACGTGCGCAGCTGGGTGACCATGAGCTGCACCGCCGTGGC
>CANJOX010000171.1 GCA_947475795.1 Gemmatimonadota bacterium | reverse complement strand
GCCGTGCCCCGACCATCGGGCGCGCTGTTCGTCGCCACCGTTCACTTCTGAGCGGGCACCACGGCGCGTACGCGGGTCGTGAGCACGGCCGGTCCGCTCGTGGTGCCGCCGGTTGAGGAGGGCTGGCTCGAGTATCCGGCCACCCGTGTCATCGCGACGTTACTCGCACCCGTGCTGGCCGACGAATTAGGCCGCAACGCGTCCTCTCAGGTGCGCGGCGATTCCTCGACCTGCCGCTCACCCACGTCGAGCACCACGTGTTCACCTGAGGCGCTCCACGCGCGCCGGGTGATCCGGTCGTCCTCGATGCGCAAATACTGCTGGTCGAGATACCACGCCCCGGCGTTCCCGTACCAGCCGCGCCCGGCGCGGACCAGCATCGGCACGTGCGAGTGCCCGTGAATCACCAACTCGGGGCCATCGCTGGCACTCAGCGACCGCGATCCCACCGCAAGCAGCCCGCGCCCCTCGTCACCGGCCCGACGGGTCCGGCTGGTGTGCGACGAGGCCAGGGCAACCCGTGAGGCCAAATTCGGGTGGAGCATCCCGAAGGCGCGGATTGCCAGCGGATGCCGCAGCACCCGCCGGAGGCGTCGGTAGGGCGCGTCCTCGACCTCGCGCAGCCCGTCGCCGTGGGCCAGCAGCGCCCGCCACGCGCCGATTCGCCCTTGCCAAGGCTCCAGGGTGTAATCCGCACCGGTTTCCGCCCTGAGAGCCTCGCCGCCCCAGCAGTCGTGGTTCCCGCCGATCCACAGCACCGGAATACCGGCGTCGTGCAAATCCGCCAGCGCGGCCAGCACGCGGAATCCTGTTCTCGGCATCGCGTGACGCCACGCGAACCAGAAATCGAACAGGTCGCCCATGATCACCAGGGAGCGGCTGCCGTCCGGCACGTCGCGGATCACGCGCAGGAGGGCGCGTTCCGCATCCGACGACGCGACGCCAAGGTGCGCATCGCCGATGACCTGACAGGGGGTGGGAAGCACAAGGGCAGTTTAACCCGTCCGCCGCGCCCTCACAAACGCCCGGGGCCGGTGCTTGGCGCCCGTCGCGGGAGCGGGCATCTTCCCGTATCACCATTCCGCCGGCTGATACCGGTGTCTCCAACGCCTGCCATGTCTTCCGAAACTCTTTCCGAACTGCGCGTGCGGTACGCGGAGACCGACCAGATGGGCGTGGTGTATCACGCGAACTATCTCGTCTGGTGTGAGATCGGGCGAACGGATTTTATCCGTGCGCTGGGCACATCATACGCCGACCTCGAACGCGACGGCGTGAAGCTGGCCGTTTCGGACGCCACCATGCGATTTCACGCGTCGGCGCGTTATGACGACCCCATTCGGGTGGTCACGCGGCTCACGAAAGCTGGCTCGCGGGCGATCGAGTTCACGTACCGCATCGTCCGCGCCGACACGGGTGCCCTGCTCGTGACGGCGACCACCTCTCTGGTCTCGCTGGATGCGTCGGGGCGCCTGGCGACACTGCCGGGGGCGCTCCGGCGGCTACTGGAGGCGGCGCTCACGCTGTCCACCGATGCGGGCTGACCGCCGCGCGTACCGCCCCGTGGCGGTCAGGGCCCTGTTGATTGGCGTGTCACTGGTCACCGCCTGCGCCACTGGCGGTGCGGGGAACCGCGGCCGCGTGCCGGACAACGTGCCGCGGCCGTCGGACACGGACGTGCGTCGTGATGCGCGGCTGCTCGCGATGCTCGACACACGACGCCCCGACACGGCGCTCGTCGACTCACTGCTGGCCGATGGCGACGCCCGGCGCCGGGCGCGCGCGGCGCTGGCCATCGGGCAGCTGCGCCTGCGGGCCCGTTTCCCGCAGTTGCGCCGCCTCCTCACCGACGGCGACACCCTCATCGCGGCCAATGCCGCCTTCGCCATCGGCGTCGCCAAGGATACGCAGGCCGTCGCGTCGCTGGCGCGCGCCATTGGCGGCGCGCCGGACGCGGTGGCCCGCGAGGCGGCTTGGGCGCTGGGTGAGATCGGTGAGCCGGCGCGCACCGTCCTCACCGTGGCGTTGGGCGAGGGGATGGGCAGTCCGCTGCGGGCGAGCACGGCGGCCATCCGGAGCGCGCCGGTGCGTGCCGCCCTCGTGCTGGCCACGGTCAAGCTGCGGCCGACGCCGATTCCGCTCGTGGCCCCGTGGCTGGCGGATACGTCGGCCGAAGTGGTCCGGTCGGCGGCCTACGTGATCGGCCGACTGCGTGCCTCGTCGGGGATTCGCGCGCTCCTCACGGTGCGCGCCCACGCGGATGACGAGGTGCGTCAGCACGTCGCGCGGGCGCTGACCCGGTCCACCGTCGGGGATACGCTCGCGGTACCCGCATACGACGCGCTGCGTACCCTCGTGGCTGACGCAGATTGGCGCGTGCGGGTGAATGCCGCACGGTCGCTCGCCACGTTCGGCCCGTCGGCCGCGGTCGACGTCGGTGTGGCGCTGCGCGACAGCGTCGCCAACGTGCGGGTGGCGGCATCGGAAAGCCTCAGTGTCGTCTTCGGGCGCGATACTCTGCGGTGGCGACAAGCGTGGGACGGGGACACGCTGCTCACCGTGCGCCGCCAGCTGCTCGCGCAACTTCGTCGCCTCGGGCTCGCGCTCGTTGACGCCGAGGCGCGCGGGTGGGCGACGCATGCCGACTGGCGCTACCGCATGGCCGCGATCGAAAGCCGCGCGCGGACCACCGAGAGTGAGCGGGTGGCATTAGCCGAGGACTTTGCCGACGACGCCGACCCCCGTGTGCGGGCCGCTGTGCTGCAGCGCCTCGGCACGAGCGGCGATGCGCAGATCGTGACCCGGATGCGCGCCCTCGCCGAGCGCGCCCTCTCCGATCGGGATTCGGTGGTGCGCGGGCTCGCGCAGTCGCTTTCCCAGCGGCTGACCACGGCGGCCGCTGCCTCCGCCCCCACGGCGCGCCGCAGCCTCGTGGATTCCGTGCCGACTGGCCGGCCGCTCGAGGACTACGAGCGACTGGTCCGACTGTGGGGCTCGCCCGGCGCTCGCCGACCGCTCGCGGTCATCGAGACCGAACGCGGAAGCGTCACGCTCGAACTGTTTGGCTACGAGGCGCCGTTGGTCGTCGATGCCTTCGTCCGTTTGGCCGACGACGGGTTCTACCGGAACACGGTCTTCCATCGCGTGGTACCGAACTTTGTCGTGCAGGACGGCGATCCGCGCGGTGACGGGACCGGCGGCCCCGGGTTTGCCTTGCGTGAGAGCTTTTCACGCCTGCGGCACGAGCGCGGTTGTCTCGGGCTGGCCACGTCGGGCCCTGATACCGGAGGCAGCCAGTATTATCTCTGTCACGCCAGCCAGCCGCACCTCGATGGTGCATACACGGTGTTCGGGCGGGTTCTGTCCGGATTCGACGTGATGGATGCCATCGTGCAGGGCGATCGCATGCTGCGTATCCGCATCCAATAGCCACGTCACTATGCCTCGTGCTGTGCCCTCCTTGCCTCGCCATTCCGGTTGGCACCGCCGCGTGGTCCGGGGGAGCTGCGCGGCGTGTCTCGTCATGGCCGCGTGCGCACCGTTGGCGCGACCGCTGGTGGGACTCCCCGCGCGCGCCGTGTTGCCGCCGACCGGCCTGCCGCTGCAGCCGCAGTTGCTGCGCTTTACCTGGACGTACAAAGACGAGACGTTCGAAGCCAACGGTGACGGCGCCGTGCGTATGCAGCGTCCAGACCGCGCGCGTCTCGATTTCTTTCTCCGTAACGGCATGGCGGGCGGCTACGCCATTCTGCTCGGCGACAGTCTGGTCGTCCCGGGGATCGACCTCGTCCGGCGCCTGCTGCCACCGACGCCGCTGCTCTGGGCCAGTCTCGGGCGCCTGGCGCTGCCGCCCACGAGCGACACCACGGCCCGCCTCGATGATGACACCCTGCGGGTTGACCTTGGCGCGCTACGCGGGCGGGATGCCTCGGAGGCCGATGGACGCGCGTGGCGCCTCGCCTTTGGCGGTACCACACTGGCTCGGGCCGAGCGGATCGAGGGAGGCAAGGTGATCGAGTGGATGTCGCGCCGGCGTGGAGCCGACGGCCAGTGGCAACTGCAGTATGTTCATGAACGGGGCAAGCGGCGTTTGGCCATTGCCGTGACCGATACCACGTCTGTTGAGGGATTCGATGATGCCATCTGGCGTCGCCCGTAGGCTCGCGCGCGCCGCGCGCAGAGTGCCGGCGCTGTTGCTGGGGGCACTGTGGCTCGCCGGCTGCTATGGATTCTCCGGCGGCGGTGGGTTGCCCAAGCAACTCAAAACCGTCGCGATCCAGCCGTTCGATAATCAGACAGCGGTGCCCGAAATCCAGCGCGAAGTCTTCGAGCAGATTCGTCAGGCCATGCGCGAGCGCCTCAATCTCCGCGAAGCGCCGGAGGCGCGGGCGGACGTCGTCGTGCGGGGGACGGTCGTCAAATACGAGGTCGATCTCCCCGCGGGCGTCAGCGCCGACGGACGGTCAACCACCTCGACGCGGCGTCGGTTGCAGATCGTCCTCGACGTCGAAATCATCGACCAGACCACAGGGCGCACGCTCTTCAAGCAGAGCGCCCTGCAGCGCGAGGGACAGTACGCCGAGGGTGGGGAAGCCCTCGGACGTAAGAATGCCCTCGAGAGTTTGATCACCGACCTCGTCGAAGGGGTCCAGTCGCAATGGTGACCAGGTCCGCTCCGCGCGTTCCCTCGGCCAAGATCATGACGCTCGCCGACGCGATTGAGTGGCGCGAAACGGTGCACGGGCCTGTGGTCTTCACCAACGGCGTGTTCGATCTCCTGCATCCCGGTCACGTCCAAGTGCTCGACACGGCGCGCCGCGAAGGCGTCGCACTCGTCGTCGGCGTGAACAGCGATGCGTCCGTACGCCGACTCAAGGGACCGACGCGCCCTGTGCGGACCGCCGACGAACGTGCCCTCGTGCTGGCCGGCCTCGAGGCCGTCGATGCGGTCGTGGTCTTCGAGGAGGACACGCCCATCGTGCTGGTGCGCGGCATCGCACCCGACGTGATCGTCAAGGGCGGCGATTACGCACCGGATGCCATCGTCGGGGCTGATATCGTGACGGCACGGGGCGGGCGCGTTGTCGTCGTGCCGCTCGTCGACGGCCAATCCACCACTTCCACCATCGAGAAACTGCGTGTCTGACGCTGTTGTGAACGGATCCGAAGTGACCGCTGCCGATGCAGCCGGTCGGGTAGCCCGTATCGGGCGCGCCAACGACGCCATGCGCGTGGTGACCATGGAGCGCGGGGCGGTCCCCTACGCTGAGGGATCATGCCTGATCGCCTTCGGCGAGACGCGCGTGCTCTGCTCGGCGTCCGTGGAAACGGGAGTGCCCGGATGGCGCCGCGGGAGCGGCGAAGGGTGGGTGACCGCAGAGTACTCGATGCTGCCGCGCGCCACGCGCACGCGCTCCTCGCGCGAACGGCAACAGATCGGCGGACGCACGCAGGAGATCCAGCGGCTCATCGGCCGGAGTGTCCGGGCGATGCTGGACGACTTCCGCTTCGGTGAGTTCACGGTGAAAGTCGACTGTGATGTGCTGCAGGCGGACGGTGGTACGCGCACGGCGGCCATCACGGGGGCGTGCATCGCTGTGCAGGACGCGTTTACGTGGATGCTCGAAACGGGACGACTGGCGCAGACACCCGTCCGTCGACGCGTGGCCGCCATCAGCATCGGGCTGATCGACGACGAGCCGCGCCTCGATTTGAATTACGACGAGGACGTGCGGGCCGGTGTCGACATGAACGTCGTCATGAGCTCCGAGGGACGGTTCGTGGAGGTGCAGGGGACCGGTGAACACGGAACGTTTGCTCGCGAGCAACTCGACGCACTCCTCGGCATTGCCGTCAGCGGGATCGAGACGCTCGACCGCATGCAACGCGCCGTGCTGGCAGAGCCGTTCCCGCTGGTGCGATGACGCGCTCCGCGACCGCGGATGTCGGTGGGACGCCGGTTGTATTGGCTACGCGGAGCGCGGGCAAGCTGAACGAGTTGCTTCCGCTCTTGGCCCGCCTCGGCGTCCGGGTCGTGACGCTGGCCGACCTCGGTTTACCGGAAGAGCAGGGCGAGGACGCGCTCGAGCTATATGACACGTTCGAGGAGAACGCTCTCGCCAAGGCGCGCTATTTCGCGGAGCGCACCGGCCTCGTGGTGCTCGCGGACGACTCGGGGCTCGTCGTCGATGCGCTCGACGGGCGCCCCGGTGTGCATAGTAAGCGCTGGTCCGGGCGTCCCGACCTGACGGGCGTGGCCCTCGATGACGAGAACAATGCCCTGTTGCAACGGGCGCTGCGTGCGGCCGCTGCGGCCGGCCAGGTCTCGCGTGTCGCGCGCTATGAGTGCGCCGCCGCGTGCGTGTGGCCGAGCGTCTCCGCACGCGATGACGCATCCGTTCGTGTAGGGCACCCGCGCGCGTTCCGCGATGAGCGGGTCGTCCGCGCGCATACGGCGGGTACCGTGCTCGAGGAAGCGCGTGGCACGGGTGGTTTTGGATATGACCCGTACTTTTTGTCGGACGACCTCGGCGCCACCTTCGCCGAGGTCTCGCGCGACGACAAGGCTGGGGTGAGTCACCGTGGACGCGCGTTCCACGCGCTCTTACTCGACCCGCTGGTGCGCGCGGTGGTGCAGGCAACGGTGCCAGCCAATGGCGATGCGCATGTGCCGCACACTGGTGCGCAATGAATGCTGCGGAATTTTCTGGACGCCGGTTGACCTCGGCGTATCAGCGGGATAACATACGCGGCCAATGATCTGCGGGGCGTAGCGTAGCCCGGTATCGCGCCTGCTTTGGGAGCAGGAGGTCGCCGGTTCGAATC
>CANJOX010000170.1 GCA_947475795.1 Gemmatimonadota bacterium | reverse complement strand
GGGGGACTGGGGGGTGCGGGTGGCCCCGGTTTTGATGTACGAGCGGTAGGGAAAGCGGGGTCGGCCGTACGGTGTCGGCGCACTTGTGAAACATTTCACAAGGTGGGGCCGTTAAAGCAGTGTCCCCCGCTCCCCGTGACCCGCGACCCGAGGCCCACATGCCGCGTTCTTCGTCCACGCGACCGACGTTGTCCGCCGATATCCCCACGCTCTCCGTGACCGGCAGCCACACGACGGATCCGCGTCCGCATGTGGTGATCGTCGGCGGCGGGTTCGCCGGTATCTCGGCCGCGCGGGCTCTGGCCGACGCGCCCGTGCGCATCACGCTCCTCGATCGCGCCAATCACCACCTGTTCCAGCCGTTGCTGTATCAGGTCGCCACCGCGGTGCTGAACCCGGCGGACATCAGCGTGCCGATCCGCTCGCTGCTGCGCGACCAGCCCAACGTGACCGTGGTGATGGCTGACGTGGATCGTATCGATCCGGACACGCGGCGGATTTCGCTGGACGGCGGCACGGTGGAGATCACGTTTGACTATCTCGTGCTCGCCACGGGCGCGCGGCACGGGTACTTCGGGCACCCGGAGTGGGAGCAGCACGCGCCCGGCCTCAAGAGCATCGAAGATGCGCTCGAGATGCGCCGACGGTTTCTGCTGTCGTTCGAAGCGGCCGAACGCGCGAGCGCCGCAGGCGAGCGCGACGCACTGCTCACGTTCGTGATCGTCGGTGGCGGTCCCACCGGCGTGGAGCTCGCCGGCATGATCCCCGAGGTCACGCGGCACGCGCTGCACGGTGAGTTCCGGCGCATCGATCCGTCCACGGCCCGCGTGCTCCTGCTGGAGGGCGGGCCGCGCCTGCTCCCCAGCTTCCCCGACGCGCTGTCGGCGCGTGCGCGCCGCGATCTCGAAGCGCTCGGCGTGACGGTGCGCACCGACTGCATCGTGACCGAGGTCGATGCTGATGGCGTGGTGGCCAACGGCGAGCGGATTCCGGCGCACACCGTGTTCTGGGGCGCCGGCAATCAGGCGTCACCGCTGGGGCGCCAACTGGGCGTCCCGGTGGATCGCGCCGGACGCGTGGCCGTGACCGATGATCTCAGTGTGCCGGGCTATCCGCACATCTACTGCGCTGGCGACATCGCGGCGACGATCACATCCGACGGACGCCCCGTGCCGGCGGTGGCGCCGGCCGCGAATCAGATGGGCACACTGGTGGGGGCGAACATCGCCCGGGCGCTGCGTGGCGAGGCCGGTGCGCCCTTCAAGTATTTCAACAAGGGTGATCTGGCCACCATCGGTCGGCACAAGGCCGTCGCCGTGGTGGGTGGCGTGCAGCTCACGGGGCTGCTCGCGTGGTTCACGTGGCTGTTCGTGCACATCCTGTATCTGGTGGGTGTGCGCAATCGCCTGTCGGTGGTGGTGCAGTGGGGCTACCAGTACTTCACCTTCCAGCGCGGTGTGCGCCTGATCAGCGGCACCACCGTCCATCGCCTGCTCAAGGCCAGCCGCGCGGCGTACGACAAGCGCCGCGCGGCCTGACCGGCCCTACTGGAAGAGCACCAACGGCTGCAGCCCCAGCTTGGCGGCCTTGGCGTTGAACGCGGCGAGATCGCCGGCCACGAACTGCGAGAACTGCACCTTCAGGCCGTCCAGCTGCGCGCGCAGCAGACCGTAGACTTCGCCCTGCTGATCAGTGGGGCGGAAGTCGGCACTGGAGGCGGAGACATCGCTGCCCACCGACGCCAGCTTTTCGTACAGCTGGTTCGGGGTGCGGAAGGCGTCTTCACGGGCGCCCGTGAGTGCGACGTCGTAGAGCTTGCCTTCGATGGCGAGCACGCGCTTCTCGACCGCGTCGATCTCCTTGAGGAACGCCTCGGCGTCGTCGGTTTTCGGATCGCGACCCGGTGACGCACCGAATTCCTTGGCGTCTTTCAGCTTTTCGCGCAGCGTGGTGCGGAGCTGTTCGAGCCCACGCCGCGTCCACTCGGACTCGTCGATCAGCGCCACGTTCTCGTTGAGCGCGTCACGGATCTGCAGCGCCAACCGCACCTGCGCCGCGATGTCCGCGTCGGTCCCCTCGCTGTTCGGGTCGCGGCGCACCTCGAGCGTCTGGCGCAGCGTGTCGCGGCCCCACTGCATCGCAACCGTGTACGTGCCGGGCGCGGCCAACGGGCCCACCTGGCCACCGACCAGATCGAGATCCCACGGCACGAGCGGCCGCGAGTCGAGGACGCGCACGGTGCTGTTCCCGGGTGGCGCCGTGCGCAGTTTGGCGCGGCGCGGTCCGTCATGTCGCAGATCCCAGAGCGCGCGGTTGAGGCCGCGCTTGGGCGGCGCTGCGGCAAACTTGCGGATGAGGGTACCGCTCGCGTCGTACACCTGGAAGCGCACGGAATCGCGCAACGCCGAGTCGGCGGTGGCCGTGGCGATGGTGTAGTTGATCGTGGCCGCAAGCGGCGGATCCTCTCCCCCGACCAGCGAGTTCGTGGCGCCGGTGGGCGTGGCCACCTTGCGGAAGCGATACGCCGCGCGGAGCGGGAGCAGCGCCGCGCGCCGTCCGACGAGCGTATCGGCCATGGACCGCAGATACGAGATGTCGTCGGCGATCCAGAAACCGCGGCCGTAGGTGGCCACGACGAGATCGTGGAAGTGCCCCTGAATCTGCAGCCAGCTCACGGGTGCATGCGGCAACCGGCCGTTGATCTCCGTCCACTGCGCGCCGTCGTTGAGCGACACGTACAATCCGTTTTCCGTGCCGGCGTACAGCATGCCGCGCCGGACGGGATCCTCGCGCACCACGTGCACGTAGCTGAACACGCTCTTCGGAATGGTGCCGCTGATCCGCGTGAAGCTCCGCCCGTAATCGGTGGTTTTGTAGATGTAGGGGTCGCGGTCGTTGATGAGATGTGCGTCCACGGCGATGTACGCCGTACCGGCGTCGTACTTGCTGGGCTCGATCCCCGAGATCGTGCTCCACTTGGGCAGTCCCGGCACGTTGGCGGTGATGTTCGTCCAGCTCTTGCCGCCGTCGCGGGTGATGTGCAATAGCCCGTCCATCGTGCCGGCCCAGATCAGATCTTTCTGCAGCGGGGACTCGGCAATGGCGAACAATACCGTGACGTTCTCGACGAAGAGATTGTCGATCACGAAACCACCCGATGACTGCTGTTTGGTGCTGTCGTTCGTGGACAGATCGGGGGAGATCAGCGTCCAGCTCTGGCCGCCGTTGGTGGTCTTGTGCACGAACTGCGAACCCACGTACACCGTGTTGTGATCGTGCGGGGAGATGTGGATGGGGAACGTCCACTGAAAGCGATACTTGAGATCCTTCGGTGCGACGCCGTATCCCGCCTCGGGCCACGGCTCCACGGCGCGCGCCATTTTGGTCTGCAGGTCGAAGCGTTCGAGGCCGGCGTCGTAGCAGCCGCTCCACACCGTGCGTCCGTCGATGGTGTCCGGCACCGCCCATCCGCTCTCGCAGCCGCCCACCGCGCTCCACACACCGATCGAGCGCGAGCCGCGCGAGTTACTGGGCCCGCCGTACGAGTAGCCGTCCTGGCGGTTGCCGTAGAGGTTGTACGGAATCTTGGTGTCGGTGGCCACGTGGTACATCTGCGCGTTCGGCAGCGCGATGCGCGTGAAACTCTTGCCGCCATCGATGGTGATCCCCACGCCGCCGTCGTCACCAACCATGAAGCGGTCGGGGTCGGCGCTGTCCCACCAGATGTCGTGCAAGTCGCCGCCGGCCCGCGGCGGTTGCGGCATCTTGGTGAGGCCGCCGTCGAGTGTGCCGACGAAGCGCACGCCCACGAAGTAGACGTTGTCGGCGTTGGCCGGGTTCACGCCGAAGCGGGTGTAGTACTGCGGCCGCTCGAGCAGGTCGTGATCGCGATTGACCGCACGCCATGACCGGCCGCCGTCGTCGGAGCGATAGAACGCGGGCTCCTTCATCTCGATCAGCGCGTACACGCGCAGTGGATCCTGGCGCGACATGCCGAGCCCGATCTTGCCCATGGTGCCGGTCTTGGGCAACCCGCGACCCCACCCCTGACCATTCTGGCCGCCGTCGAGGCGGATCCACGTGTCGCCGGCGTCGCGCGACATCCAGATGCCGCTCCCCGCGCCGCCGGAGTTCTTGTCCCACGGCACGATGTACTGCTGCCAGCCCGCTGCGAAGAGCACGCGCGGATTGGTGGGGTCCATCGTGACGTCGATCACCCCGGTGCTGTCGTTGATGAACAGCACTTTCTTCCACTGCTTGCCGCCGTCGGTGGTGCGCCAGAGCCCGCGGTCGGTCTGGGGCCCATAGCCATGTCCCTGCGCCGCAGCGTACACAACGTCGGGATTGGTGGGGTGGATGAGCACCCGACCGATCCGTCCGGTGTTCTCGAGCCCCATGCGCGTCCAGTGCTGTCCGGCATCGGTGGAACGGTAGATCCCGTCGCCGATGGAGACGTTGCTGCGCAGGAAGGTCTCACCGGTCCCGAACCACACCACGTTCGGATCGCTCGCGGCCACCGCGATCGCGCTGACCGAGGCCACGCGCAGCGAATCGGTGATCGGGACCCAGCGGATGCCGCCGTTGGTGCTCTTGAACAGGCCGCCACTCGCGGCGCCCGCGTAGTACGTCTTGTACTCGCCGGGAACGCCGGCCACCGCGATCACGCGGTTGCCGTCGGGGCCGACGAAACGCCACGTAGGAATATTGATGAAGGACGAGTCGAGCGCAGCGACGACCGTCGCGGCCGGTGTCGCCACCGTCGTCGCACGCTGGGCGCGCGCCGACGGGGGCGCCACCAGCAGCACGGTGGCGAAGAGGAGGGGCAGGCGGGACGCGTGCATGGCGTGGGCGGGGGATGGAGTCGTGGGGCGACGGCGACGCGCCGGTGGCGCATCGCCGGCCGTCAGGCGAGACGGGCGGAACATGGCGCCGGGGGGAAGCGTACGCCACGGGATGGGATGGACGCCGTGCGCGTTCCGATCGCGGCTGCGTCGAAATGATGACGCGGCTTCCAGCGATTTGTCGTATTGTACAGCCAGTCCTCCCCCCGCTACCTCGGATGCTCATGATCCCGCCGGCTCTGCTTCGGCACGGTGTCTTTCCCGTGCGTCTCGTGTGCGCGCTCGCTGTCGTGCTCGTGGCGTGCAGCACTGGCAATGGCGCGGTCGCGACCGATTCTACGAGCGCCGGGTCCACGGCCGCAGAGGAGGCGGCCGAGGAGGCCGGTCGTCCCGCGCTGGCGCTGCCCGTCATGGCGGAAGACGCGCGCGACGGCGACCTGGTGCTCCGGGTGACCACCACGGGGCAGATCCGCTCTGACGCGGCGGTGAAGCTGCGCGCGGAAGTCGCGGGGACGGTGGCGCAGTTGGTGGTGCGTCCGGGACAGTCGGTTACCAAGGGGCAGGTGCTGGCCCGGCTCGACGGCTATCCGTTCGATCTCTCGGTGCGTGATGCGCAGGCCAGCGCCGATGAAGCCGAGCAGCGGTTTCTGGAGAGCTTCGTACCGGAGTCGGTGGTGACGGGGCGCGGCCCCACGCCCGAGCAGCGCAAGGCGCTGATGAACAAGGCGGGCTTGGTGGGGGCGCGCTTGCGCCTGGAACGGGCCAGGTATGAACAGGATCGTGCCACCATCAGAAGCCCGGTCAGCGGCACGGTGGACGCCATCGACATCTCGGCGGGCGAGAAGGTCAGTGCCGGGCAGGCGCTGCTGACGGTGGTGGACACCCGCAACCTGCGTATCGAGGCGCAGGTGCTCGAACACGACCTGCCGTTGGTGCGCGTGGGCGGCGAAGCGAGCATCAGCAGTGCCGGCGCGCCGGGACGTTTGCTGCGCGGCCGCGTGGATGCGCTGCTGCCGCTGGTGGACTCGATCACCCGCGCCGGCCGGGCGATCGTGCGCGTCCAGGGCGATGGTACGTTACGGCCGGGGATGTACGCCGACGTGCAGCTCGAGGCCACGAGACTGCCGGGACGCCGCATGGTGCCATCGCGTGCCGTGATCGAGCGTGACGGCCGTCCGCTGGTGTTTGTGGTGAAAGACGGCCGCGCGCAGTGGACCTATATCGTGCCCGGGCGCACGAATGGCGTCGATACCGAAGTGCTGCCGGATTCCACCACCGGGCAGATCCCGGTGAATCCCGGGGACCAGATCATCACGGAAGGACATCTCACGCTCACGCACGATGCGCCGGTGCGCGTGACCGCCCCCCGCGAAGCGACGCCCGGCGTCGGTGCGCCGAGTGAGCGTGCGCCCACGCGCCAGCGCTAGGGGCAGCGCGTGAGTCTCGCCGCCTACGCGGTGCGTCGCCCCGTGGCGACGCTGTCCGCCATTCTGGCTGTGGTGTTGCTGGGCTCCGTCTCACTGAGCCGGTTGCCTGTCTCATTGCTCCCTGATGTGTCGCTGCCGGTGCTCACCATCCGCACCGTGTATTCCGGCGCTGCCGCCGCCGAAGTGTCGCGCTTTGTGGCCGAGCCGATCGAAGAGGCGATCGGCGCCACGCCGGGGTTGACGGAGCTGCGCAGTGTGAGTCGCAACAATGAAGTGACCACCACCGCGCGCTTCGAGTGGGGCACCGACATGCGCGCCACCGTCCTGTCGGTGCGCGAACGGCTCGATGCGGCGCGGAGTCAGTTGCCTGAGCGGGCTGATCGCCCCACGCTGCTCACCAGCGACCCGGGTGAACGGCCCATCGCGGTACTGGCCATTCGGCAAGCGCCGTCGGCGAACGATGCGCGGGCGCCAGGTGGTGGCGATCTCAGAAGTCTGGCGCGCATCGCCACGGAGGTCCATGCGCGACGGCTCGAGCAGATCGAGGGCGTGTCGAGTGTGGCGGTGGCGGGCGCCCCCGACGACGAAATTC
>CANJOX010000169.1 GCA_947475795.1 Gemmatimonadota bacterium | reverse complement strand
CAGCAGCTGCTGCTCGTGGTCCTACTCGTGGGTTGGACCGCGGCGGCATTCGGCAGCGCATCCCTCCGAGTCACCCTCCCGGTGGCCGGCATCTTCACGCTGGCGCTCCCGCTCTGGGAAGTGCTGCTCGGCGTGCTGCAGCAGATGACCGTCTTCGTGAACGGTGTGCTGATCCGCGTCACTGGGTTGGATGCGGAGGTGTCGGGCAACCTCATTCGGTTCCCCTTTGGCACCGTCGAGGTCGCCGAGTCGTGTGCCGGCCTCAGCTATTTTCTGAGCGCCGCAACGTTGAGTGTCATGTACGGCCGGCTGTTTCTGATCCGCCCCAAAAGCCGTTGGACCGTCATCGCGTGGGCCGTCGCCCTCGCGATCGTGTCGAACTGGATCCGGGTCTTCGGGCTGGTCGTGATCGGCTACCGCACCCGGATGCGCTCGCCCCTCATGGCAGAGCACGGCACGTACGGCTGGGTGATCTTCGTCCTCGCCATGATCGTGTTTTTCGTCATCGCACAACGCGTGGAGCGGGCGGACGCACAGCCCGGGCTCACGCCGCCGCGCGAGCCGCCCGCCACAAGAGAGGGCGCTGGTCCGCTTAACCGCCGCGGACGCTTGGTGCTCGTGGCCGCCACGACGGCGGCGGTGCTCGGTCCCGTCACACTGATTGCCGTGCGAAGCGCGGCGCCCGCCGCGCAGATACCGGAAACCATCGATGGAGTGGCCGCAGGGGCGGCGTGGCGCCTGAGCGCCGCGACTGGACTCCCGGATTCGCTGCGTTGGACACCGCAATTCCACGGCGCCTCGACCACCCGTCACGCAACCTGGACCGACGGAGTCGCCACGGTCCAGCTCGATCGCCTCGTGTTTGCGTCGCAGTCACAGGGCACCGAGCTGATCCGCGCCGGCAACAGCATCGACGCGGCCAATCGCGTGGCGTCGGACCGGATCATCGGTCCGCTCGACGGCGACTTCCGGATGACGCGGCAAGCTATCGTCCGCGGGCGGGAGGGATTCCGGCTCGTCTGGTACTGGTACCGCGTGGCCGGTGTGAAGACGCCCAGCCCCACCAGAGCGAAGCTGCTGGAACTGGCGACCTTCCTGACCGCCGGCCCCCCGTCCGAGCTGGTAGCGGTGAGTGCGACGTGCGGTCCCACCGACTGCGCGGAAGCCAGCCGGGCGGTGTTTCACTTCACCACAGGGCGCGACATGCCAGTGGCCGGACAGCCGTGAGGTCACGCCCGTGAGGATCCTGCAGATCATCGAGACGGGCGGCCCCGGGGGCGCCGAAACGATTTTCGCCGGTCTGGCGGACAGCCTCGTGAAGCGGGGCCATACGGTGACCTGCATGACGGGCGAGGGGTCGTGGCTGCCGCACGAGATGACACGCCGCGCGTTGCCCGCCTCACTCATCGAAAACCGGGGGGCGCTGGACCTCGCGCTGTTGTCACGGATGCGCCAGACACTTCGACAGCAGCGCATTGAGCTGGTGCACGCGCATCTGTTCGACGGTGCCCTGTACGCGGCCATCGCCGCGCGACTGGAAGGCGTTCCCTGCGTGGCCACCCTGCATGGCCAAGTGGACGTGGCGCGACATGGGCTCAAGGCGTGGGTCAAGCAACGCGTCTTTGCGCACGCCATCACGTGCGCCGTGACGGTCTCCGCGTCCCTCCAGCAGGATCTTCGCGGTGCGTTGCGGCTGCCCGACGCGAAACTGCGGGTGATTCCCAATGGCATCGAGCGGCAATTCCGCGCACGGGTCGACGACGCATCCGACGCGTTAACGGCCCCCCGTCTCGTGGCCGTCGGCAATATCCGTCAGCCCAAGGACTACCCCACCCTGATCGAGGCCCTGGGCATCATCCGGGCCACGTTTCCCGATGTGCATCTCGATATCGCCGGCGAGCCTGATCGCGACGGCCTGTTCGTTGCACTCAAGGCACACGTTGCAGCGCGACAGTTGGAGTCCCACGTCACGTTCCACGGATTTCTCGCCGACCCGGCTCCCCTGCTAGCCCGGGCAGACTGCTACGTCCTGTCGTCATCGCGCGAGGGATTTTCACTGACGACGATCGAGGCAATGCTGGCGGGGGTTCCGGTCGTGGCCACCCGCAGCGGCGGGCCGCAGGAAATTCTGCGTGATGGCGAAACGGGACTGCTCACGCCGGTGGGCGATCCCGTCGCGCTGGCGGCCGCGGTGCTGCGGATGCTGCAGGATCGCACGCTCGCCATGCAATGTCGGTTGTCGGCGCAGACCGACGCCGCGTCGCGCTACGCGATGTCAGGTATGGTGACGGCCTACGAGCAGCTGTACGGGGAATTGCTCGCTAACGGGTAAGCGTTCGCAACCGCTGTACCAGTGCCTCGCGATCGTCCGCGCGCGCCCCGGCGTGCGTGGGCAGGGTGTGCAGGCACTCGGCCAGCAGCTGCGCACCGGGGCAGGCACGCGCGCTGGCGTGCAGGTGCCCCACCAGCTCGGGATACTCCGCGAGAGTACGGGGATACGACCGGGCCACGCCCCAGCGGCCAAGCGTCGCTCCCACGCCCACCGGCAGGCGGACAGGAAACCGCAGCGCCCCCGATTGCATCGCACCATCCGGCGCGTCGAACAGCAGCTCGGTCCGCTCGCCCAGCGCCGATCGGTAGTGATGCTCCGCGCCCCGTCGCGTCTGCAGTGCGTCCGCCTCGTGCTCCAGTGCGTCGGGCAACAGCACCGCGGAGGTCAGCGTGATGGCACCTGGAGGTCGCGCCGCGTGATAGACCGTCTCCCCCAGACGCAGCGCGGGGACCGCCTGGGGCAGCCAATACATCCACGGCGAGGAGAGCAACTCCGTGGCGATCGTCGTGCCCAGAACCACCGCGGACGCCGCGCGCCGTGACGTGGTCAGCGCGACCCGCGTGGTCGCAGCCGCGCCGAGCGGGGCCAGCAGTGCCCCGCCGCCGCCCGCGTTGATCCCCTTGCCGCGGCCGAAACTAAGCACGGACCAGTCGGCCAGCGCGCCGCCGCGCACGCCGCCCCAGGTCGCTCCCGCATGCTGCGCCGCGTCCTCGATCACCCGCGCGCCGAATAGTGCCGCGAGCGCAACGATGGCGGGCACATCCACCAACCAGCCGAACAGGTGCACCGCCACCACGTGAAGACACCCCGCCTCGAGGCAGCGGCGTACCGACGCTAGATCCGGCTGCAGCGTGGCCGGATCCGTGTCGTACAGCATGATCGTGTACCCTGCCGCCACCGCCGCCGCCCCCACGTCGGGGCAGGCGTACGCGGGCAACGCCACCTTCGGGGTATGCCCGAAATCGGGACGCGTAAGGCGCAACGCGAGCAGGAGCGCCGACGTGCCGCTGTCGGTGAGCAGGATGTCGCGGTGGGGATACAACCGTGACAGACGCTGCACCGCCGCCTCGCGCACCGCCGCGTCCCGTGCCGAAGCGGCGTGCGGCGCCACGAGATGACGGCCGGCCGCACGCCAGAGCGCCGGGGAGCGCACAGCGGCATATACAGGAGGGATGCGACGGAGCAACGGAAGCGGCGGGTAGCGGTCGGGTTCGGTAGAAAGTCGCGGGGGTGGCGTGACGGACCACGCAGCGGCACCGGAGCCCGTTGCCGCCTCCGCGTGGAGCGCGTCACTCCCGGTGTACAGTATGTTGCAAATGCATTCTGCCAACCCTCTTCGCCGCCCGTGCCGACGATTCTCCTGACCGACCCCGAGCAGCGCGCGGCGCTGGCCGCCGCCCGATCGCTCGGCCGGCACGGCTGGCGCGTGGTCACGCTCGGAGTGTCGCGTGGTCTGGCCGGAGCGTCGCGCGCGGTGCAGCGGCACTACCCGTTGCACCCGGATGATGCGGCCAACGCGCCGCGGTTGTGTGCCGCGGTGGCTGAGGTGGTCCGTCTTGAAGGGGTCCATGTGGTCGTGCCGGTGACCGACGCGGCGTCACGCGCGCTCCTGGGAGCACCGGTCGGGGCCACCGTGGCCGGTCCCACCGCACTGGCATACGCCAGAGCGAGCGACAAAGAAGCACTGCTCGAAACCGCCGCGCACTGCGGCATCCGCGTGCCGCGGCAAACGGTGCTGAGCGCCCGGGCAGTCGAGCCCGACGTCGCGCCGTATCCGGCCGGCGCCGTCGTGGTCAAGCCCGCGCGCTCGGTGGTCGAGGTCCACGGACAATCCCGCGCGCTGGGCGTCCGGTTCGTACCCGATGCGGCGCAGCTGGAATCGGTGCTGGCGTCGTACCCCGAGGAGGCGTATCCGCTGCTCGTGCAGGAGCGCACCATGGGTGACGGTGTCGGTGTGTTCCTGCTCCGGTCGGATGGGGTGACGCAGCTGCGCTTCGCGCACCGCCGCCTGCGGGAAAAACCGCCTGCCGGGGGGGTGAGCACGTACCGTGAAGCTATCGCCCCGCCGCCGACGCTGCTGGCGCAGTGCGAGCAGCTGCTCGACGCCCTAGCCTACAGCGGCCCCGCCATGATCGAATTCAAGCAGGACGCGCGCACCGGCGAGTACGTGCTCATGGAAATCAATGCGCGCCTCTGGGGGTCGCTGCAGTTGGCCATCGACGCCGGTGTGGACTTTCCCGTGGCGCTGGTGCAACTCGCCCTTGGCGAGTCGATCACGCCGCCACAGCAGGTGGCCGTGGGCACCCGCACGGTGTGGGAGCTGGGGGAGCTGGACCACGCGCTGGCGTTGCTGCGGCGCACGCGCGCGCAGTTGCATGCACCCGACACCATGGCGGTGGGCGCGCTGGCCGCGCTCCGCGCCCTCGCCGATCACCGCTGGCGCGATCGCCCCGAGGTGTTCCGGTGGAGCGATCCGATGCCGTTTGTCGCCGAACTTTCACGTTGGATCCGGGGGCGCTGAGTGCTGGAGATTCTTGGGTGGGTGCTGATCGCGGCCCCGCTGGTGCTGGGCGGCTACGCCTTCATCGGGTACCCCGGCGTGGTGTGGCTCTGGTCGCGGCGACGCCCTGCGTACACGCTCCCGCCCGCCCCCGCGGAATGGCCGGAGCTCACCATTCTGATCGTGGCATACAACGAGGCCCGCCGACTCCGCCCCACGCTCGAGCATGCCCTGGCCACCGACTATCCGGCCGACCGTCTCAACGTGCTCGTGGTGTCCGATGCGTCCAGCGACGGCACCGACGACCTCGTGCTGCAGTATGGCGATCCGCGCGTGCGCCTGTTGCGGATGCCCGAGCGTAGCGGCAAACCAGCCGGCGAGAACGCCGCGGGTGCGATGCTGCGCGGCGACATCGTGGTGTCGATCGATGCCTCCATCCTCATTCCGCGCGATTCGCTCAAACCGCTCGTGCGCGCGCTCCTCGACCCCGCCGTGGGGCTGGCCTCGGGACGCGACATCAGCATCGGCGACGAAGCGCGTGAGGGGAACAAAGCCGAGTCGTCGTACGTGGGGCTGGAGATGACGCTGCGGCATCTCGAAACCCGGGTGCACAGCATTGTCGGGGCCAGTGGCTGCTTCTACGCCAATCGCCGTCATTTGCAGCAGGTCCAGCTGCCCACCGAGCTCGCGCGCGATTTTGCGGCAGCCAGTGTGGCGCGCGCGCATGGGTACCGTGCCGTGTCGGTGGACGACGCCACCTGTCTGGTGCCGCGCACGCCCACGCTCAAGGCTGAGCTTCGCCGCAAGAGCCGCACCATGGGGCGCGGACTCGATACGCTGGTGTATCTGCGCGGCATGATGAACCCGTTCCGCTACGGCAGCTACGCCTTCATGATGGTGTCGCACAAGCTCGTGCGATGGCTGCTCTTCCCGTCGCTGCTCGGCTGGCTCGTGGGCCCGCTGCTGCTACTGCGCACCGCACCGTGGACGCTGCTGCTCACCATCGGCATGCTCATCGGGCTCGTGGTAGCACGGCTCGTGATCGTCTGGCCCGACAACCGCCGACTGCCACGACTCATCGCACTGCCCGGCTACGTGTTCATCAGCATCGTGGCCGGCTGGATGGCATGGTGGCATTTGCTGCGCAACGAGAAGAGCGCGATGTGGGAGCCGACGCAACGCCCGGTGTCGGCGTGACCTGTAGGGTGCTACACGTGGTGGCGCCCGCCCGGGCGGGCGGGCTGGAGTCGGTGGTGCTACAGCTCACCACGGGGCTCCGCGCCCGCGGTCACGATGCGCAGGTGGCGGCGGTCCTCGACCCCGCGCACGCCGCGGAGCATCCGTTCGTGACGGCATTGGAAGGTGCGGGGGTCCCGGTACACGGCATCGTGGTGGGCACGCGCGCGTATCGCGCCGAGCGAGAGGCCGTGGCGCAGCTGATGCGGGCGCACCAAATCGACGTACTGCACACGCATGGTTATCGTCCCGACGTAATCCACGGCGGTGTCGCGCGGGCCTTGGGGCGCGCGCATGTGACCACGCTGCACGGCTTCGTGGGCGGGAGCTGGCGCGGGCGTCTGTACGAGTGGCTGCAGGTCCGGGCCGCCGTGCGGGCCGACGCCGCGATCGCCGTGTCCGCGCCGATCGCGGCGCGCTTGGCGCGCGCCGGCGGCGCGGCCACGACGCATCTCCTGCGCAACGCGGTGGCACCCGATCCGTCGGCGCTGCCCCGCGATGCCGCACGCGTGGCGCTTGGCCTGCCCGCCGACGCCGTGCTCGTAGGATGGGTGGGGCGCCTCTCCCACGAGAAAGGCCCCGACGTATTTCTGCAGGCGCTCGCGCTGGCGGGCGACCGGGTGCACGGCGTGATCGTGGGCGACGGACCGCTGCGGGAATCCCAGGTGCAGCAGGCGCAGCGCCACGGCATCGCGCACCGCGTGCACTTCACCGGCCTGCGCGCGCAAGCGAGTCGCTACCTGGCCGCCTTCGATGTGCTCGCGCTCACGTCGCGCACCGAGGGGACACCGATGGTGCTGCT
>CANJOX010000168.1 GCA_947475795.1 Gemmatimonadota bacterium | reverse complement strand
TCGTGACCGAGATGATGGGCCACGCCCCGCCCGATGACTTGCTGGCGCGCTTCACGGCGAACGTGACCGTGGCGCTGCAGCGCGACCTCGAGCCGGTCGACGGCATCGTCGCGCTGCTCGATGCGCTCGACGCCGCGGGCATGCCGTACGGCGTCGCGTCGAATGGTGAGCACGAGAAAATGCGCACCACGCTCGGCAAAACCGGGCTGCTCGATCGCTTCGACGGGCGGCGTTTCTCCGCCGTTGATGTCGGCAAGCCCAAGCCGGCGCCCGACCTGTTTCTGCACGCCGCCCGCGCCCTCGGCTTCGATCCAGCGCGCACGATCGTCGTAGAGGACAGTCCGCTCGGCGTGCAAGGGGCGACCACCGCCGGCATGACGGTGATAGGCTATGCCGAGATCGTGTCGGCAGAACGCCTGCGCGCCGCGGGGGCTGTGGTCACGGTAGAGCGGTTGGCCAATGTGGCGGAGCTGCTCGGCGTCGGCTGACGCGGGGATACGAACCGAAGCGGGTCGACATCACGGCCTGTTCCTGAGGTCAGCCAACACTAAAACGCGTACCCGATCGTGAGCCGTAACGTCGGTACGACGCGCTCGAGGTTTGGGGACGCCGCAGTGAAGAACCGCTTCACGCCGCCGCCGATCGCGACGGCGGTCGAGCGGCGCCCGCCCAGCAACCACTCATACTGCGCTTCCACCGCGAAGGTGGGCGCGGAGGCGGATTGCTTGGTTTCAGCGCACGGGAACGACGGGGACGGATCGCAGTAGTTGACGTTCAGATCCTTCACCCGGCCGTAGCCGAGCCCGGCGGAAAGGCCGAGCTTCTCCAGCACCCGCTCCTGCGGATACAAGCGCAGCTTCACATCGACGCTCGTGTACACGTCGTCGAGCCGCATATGCGCGCCGGAGATGCCGATGGAGGCATTGCGCGCGATGCGCTGCTCGTACTCGCCCTGGAAATAACCGAACAGCGGCAGGAACGGATTGACCGAGATGACCCGGGTTGGCGTCGTGGGACTGGAGCCTTGTGTCTGCTCGCGCAGGGACTGTGCGGAGAGGGCGGTCGTGCCGACAGCGAGAGCGGCGATCAGCGCCGCGGTGCGAACGAGAGGGAATCGCATGGTCAATGAAGGGTCAGTGGGACTGCAGCATGGCCAGCGCGGCGTCCTGCCCGCCGCGCGCCGCACCTTCGAGTGAGCTGGAGTGCAACACTTCACTGGCACGCCACAGCCCCGGTATACCACACGCGATCGTTGGGCGGTGTTCCCGCCAGCCAGGAGGCTGCGCAAACTGCGCGTACGGTACCCGCCATACGGCCGCGCGCGACAGGGCCGCGGTCTTGGCAGCCGCCGCCGCATCACCAACGGCCTTCGCCATAGCCGCGAGCTCGCGGCGGGCGGCCGATTCAAGATCGGCATCGGACCGATCGGCCGCGGCGCCAACTGCACTCGCCGCAATGAGCGACACGCCGCGCGGCGCGTAGTCCGGCGCGACATCGGTGATCGTCACGGCATGACTCATCACCGCCGACGCATCGGCGTTGAGCCACAGCGCACGACCGGGAATCGGCGAGGCACCACTGGTGGTGAAGTACAGCGTGGTGGTGCCGCGCGCCCCCGATGGCGTGACAATCTGCACGCCGGCCGTGGCAGCCAGCTTCGCCGCTGCCGGTGCATCGGTGGCCATGATGACCTGCGCCGCCGGCATCACGTCGCCGCCGGCCAGCACCACCCCCGTCACGCGCCCGTCGTGCACGGTGAGCGCGTCCACGCCGACCGCGGTGCGAACCGAACCCGCCGGCAGTTGCGCCGCCAACTGCTTGGTGAGGGCACCCATGCCGGCCGCGGGTACCACCGTGTCGCCCTCGGCCAGCATCTTGAACGTGAACAACAACACCGACGCACTGGTGGCGAGGGTACGATCCAGCAAAATGCCGCCGTAGAACGGCGCGAAGAATCCATCGATCACGGACGGGCTGAACCCTCGCGAGGCCAGAAAATCTCGCGTGCTCACGCCCGCGAAACGCGCCGAGAAGCATTCGTCGATCGAGAGCTGCTGGGCAAAGCGACGCAGCGCGAGCAGGCGCAGCTTGTCACCGATCGGCACGGCGCGTGCCATGACCGTCTCGATCAGCAGCGTCGGGTCGCTTAGGGCATCGCCGATCAGCGACGCCCGACCACCCTGCACGATGCGGGCGGCCGGCAGGAACTTGCGCGGAGCGAGGGCGTCGAGATCGAGGTACCGGCGGAGCGTGGGATACGCGGTGAACAGCACCTGAAAGCCGTGGTCGAAGACCAGACCGTCGCGCGTCGTGCTGCGCACGCGCCCGCCCACCTCCGACGCGGCATCGAGCACAAGCACAGGCCGGCCGGCGCGATGGATTTCGATCGCACACACGAGGCCGGCAACGCCGGCGCCGACAACGATGATGGGAGCAGTCTGGCTAGTCATGCGTCCGAAAGGTGGCGTTGGTTCGCACCCAACAGTGTCCCCTGGCTCACAAGAGCCCGGGTCCTCGGCGACGCTCGTGCTACTCAGGAAGGGCGCTCACGCCGGTCACGAAGTACTCCGTATCGCCAAAGCAGGACGTGGGCACGTAGATGTGCTGCTCGTAGTCCACTGCAACTCTCTTACCACTGAGAGCCTCGATCACGTGGGCGAGCGAATCGCTGCGCACCGTGAACGAGAAACTGTCCGACCGGAAGCCTTTCGCAATGTCCGTGTACAGGGTGCCTTCCCAGGTTTTACAGACGTACCCCTTCCGAGAGATCTTCTGGACGTATCCGGCCCGCTTGCCGCTGGAGTAGCTCCAGCTCAGCGCGAACGTGGCCCAGAGGGCGATCCCGAGAGCCGGGAGGCCGAACACCCCGAAGACACCAACTGCCAGCCAGTGCCGCCGTAAGAAGGACTGACGCGGCTTGGACGCAGCGGCGGGGGCGGCGGCTGGCATCTCATCGGGGGGCGACGACGTTGGATCGGTCATGGCTGGAACTTGGGGAGAAGGCCCTGCCCGCGCTACCTTACGGCTGCCACTCTCAACCGGGTTCAATGGTGTCTTCCGTTCACGGCTTTAGCGCTCGTCGTCCCACCGTCACCACCCAGGTGCGCGGTGTCTCTGTCGGCTCCTCCGCGCCCATCGTGGTGCAGTCGATGACCAACACCGATACGGCGGACGCCGCCGGTACGGCGGATCAGGTCGCCGAATTATTCGAGGCCGGATCGCAGAAGGTGCGCATCACGGTCAACAACGACGAGGCCGCACACGCCGTTCCGGAAATCCGGCAGCGACTGGTCGACCGCGGACTCGACGTGCCGCTCATCGGCGACTTCCATTACAACGGGCACTTGCTGCTCACGAAGTACCCGGAGTGCGCGGCCACGCTCGACAAGTACCGGATCAATCCGGGCAACGTCGGCACGAAGCATCGCGACACGAACTTCACGACGATCGTGCAGGCAGCGATCGACCATGACAAGCCGGTGCGTATCGGCGTGAACTGGGGTTCGCTCGATCAGAACCTGCTCACCGACATGATGGACGCCAACGCGAAGTCGGCCGAGCCGCGCGACGCGAAGGACGTGTACATGGACGCCATGCTCGAGAGCGCGCTGCGTTCCGCCGCGCTGGCCGAAGAAGTCGGACTCGGTCACGACAAGATCATCGTGAGCGCCAAGATTTCCGTCGTACCCGATCTGGTGGAGTGCTACCGTCGTCTCGCCAAGCGCTGCGACTATCCGCTGCACTTAGGCCTCACCGAAGCGGGCATGGGCGCCAAGGGGATCGTGGCGTCCAGCACGGCGCTGGCTATCCTGCTCAGTGAAGGAATCGGCGACACGATCCGTGTGTCGCTCACACCCAAGCCGAACGGCGATCGTCGCGAAGAAGTGTTCGTGGCGCAGCAGATTCTGCAGTCACTGGGGCTGCGTTCCTTCGCGCCACAGGTGACCGCGTGCCCCGGGTGCGGGCGCACCACCAGCACGTTCTTCCAGCACATGGCCGAAGACATCCAGGGCTATCTGCGCGAACAGATGCCGGTGTGGCGTGAGTCGCGTCCGGGCGTGGTGGAGATGAAGGTCGCGGTGATGGGCTGCGTGGTGAACGGACCGGGCGAGTCCAAGCACGCCAACATCGGTATCTCGCTGCCGGGCACGTTCGAAGAGCCGAAGGCCCCGGTGTACGTGGACGGCAAGCTCTTCACGACGCTCAAGGGCGACAAGATCGTCGAGGAGTTTCTCGTGATTCTCGAGAACTACGTGTCGACGAGTTATGGAGCGACGGCCGGCGTGTAAACGTTTTCGGGGCGACGGACGAATCGCTACTGCCGGAACACGGATGACGCCGATGTAAATGGGAAACGACACGGATAAGCGGTGTGCTGCCGCTGATCCGTGTCGTTCCGTATTCAAGACAATGTTTTTTGCTGTTGCTTATCCGTGTGGTTTCGGCGGCTTCCGCGTCATCCGTGTTCTGGCCGTTTCAGATGTTGCCGCACGCACGCTCAGATCCGTCCCAGCTCCGCGGCGGCGTGCGCGAGTTCGTCCACGATCGGCGCCGTAAACCCGATCTCGCGCAGTCGCTCGCTCACGCGAGCGTACTGGCGCACCGTACCCTCGCGTCCGGCGGCGAAGCGTCCCCACACGGTTTCAGGAAACGATGTGCGGCGCAGATCGGAGAGAATGGAGTTCGCGCTGTGCACCGTGTCGGCGGCACACACCCAGAGCGCATCAGCACTCGCGAGGGAGAGCCGCTCGAGGAAGTCGTCCTTGCGGTCGTCCGAGGAGAGTTCGACGCCGTCATCATCCGTGCGACGTTCCGTCACGGACAACAGCATCTCGAGCATGCTGGTGCCGAACTTGGCGCCGATACGCTCGTCGAGCGTCTCGCGGGTCCAGCCGCCGCGAACGCAGTCGCCCACGACATCATGCAGGATACCCGCGACCACGGCGTCTTCACCACACCCATAGCGCGTGAGAATCACCGCGACATTCGCCGGATGCGTGAGATACGGGAGCCGCGTGCCTTTACGGACCTGCTGATCGTGGTGCTTCGCCGCGAAGGCGAAGGCGTGGTTGATCCGATCGGAGTAGCCGGTCATCGACGGGGCGACGGAGGAGTCAAGCAGGGACGGGAACATACGCCGAGCGGGCAAACCAAGCCACCAACTGTTCGAGCCCGTCGCGATCGACGTCGCCGAAGGCCGACGGAACCGAGGAGTCGATGTCGAGCACGGCCATCAGCGCACCGGACGCGTCGAACACCGGCACCACGATCTCACTCTGCGATCGCGGATCGCAGGTGATGTGCCCCGGGAAGTCATGCACGTTGGCCACGACCACCGTGCGGCGTTCGGCCGCCGCCGTCCCGCACACGCCACGCCCGAAGGTGATCTCCTGGCACCCCAGCGACCCCTGATACGGACCGACACGCAGCAGGCGGCCGGGCTCCACCACTCGATAGAACCCCGTCCACAGATGCCCGAACGCGTGGTGCAGCAGCGCGCTGACCGTCGCCATCCCGGCGATGGCATCGTCACTGCCCTCGAGCAACAACGATTGCATCTCGAGCAGCTGCGCATACGCACTCGCACGCGGTTCGGCGCGAAGATCAGGGATAACGGGTTCCATGACGAGAGTAAGGAGTAGGGGGTGAGGGGTAGGGAGACACAACAGAGAACAGGAAGTGCAGTTCCATACTCCATACTCCCGACTCCCTACTGCAGTGGCCCGATGGCCACGATGAGCCGCAGATCAAGCAACGCGAGAGCCACGCCTTGAACCACGACCCCAAGACCGGCCCCGAGAGCACCGGGGCGCTGTCCCCAGCGCCACGCCGTGAGCGCCAGCGTGACCCCGACCGCCGCATACCCCACGTCGAGACCGGTGTTCAGCCAGAGCACGTTGAGCAGGCGTTGCGTGCCGGCGAAGTCGCGGAACGCGAGTCCGCGCCACGCCCACCCCACGATGGCCAGGTTGACCGCCCCCCACGCGGCGGTCTGTATCGCGAAATGCCGCAACAGCGGCGCCGTCGCGCGACGCACCATCAACCACGCCAGCAGTGATGTCCCGCTCAACACACACGCGCCGGCCCACAGCGCGAGGCGGATCAGGTGACCACGTTCGAGTGACAACAGCGTATCGGCCCACATGACTCGGAGACTAGCCGACGACCACGCACCGCGCCACAGACCGGGCACCGTGGGACGCATCGACATGAGTCTGTGCAAACGAACGCGGGGGCTGGCGATGTTCGCCAGCCCCCGCGGTTTCCTGCCGAACGGAGACCGTTCGAATTACTTGACCGTGATCACGCCCTTCATGTTCATGGCCAGGTGCGGCGTGCAATGGAACGCATACTCACCAGCGGCGATGCCGCCGAACGAGATCGTGTACGACTCGTCCGCGTTCAGCATCATCTTGCCCGAGAGCTCACCAGCCTGCTCCGGCATGTTGGCCGAGAGCTGCGCCTTCGCGGCGGCCGGAACGACGGCCGGATCGAACGCGACATTGTGCGGGCCACCGCTGACCAGGACGAACTTGACGCCGTCGCCGGCGGCAATCGTGAGGTTGGCCGGCTCGAAACGGTAGCCAGCGCCGTCGCCGATCATCTTCACTTCGTGCGTCGTGCCCGTGATCGGGGCCATCGCGCCCGCCGCCGGAGCCGCTTCAGCCGGAGCCGGAGCCGCTGCCGCCGAGGCACCAGCCGTCGCCGAATCCGTCGTCGCTGCCTTCTCTCCACCGCAAGCGCCGAGCATGATCGCTGCGCCAGTTACAACTGCAAAGCCGAGAAACCGCATGTCGAGAGGCCTCCTAGAGCCTGATCGAAAATTTTTACCGTTCTACAGGACGAATCCTGTGCGCGTAGGGCCCTACGAGCATTGTG
>CANJOX010000167.1 GCA_947475795.1 Gemmatimonadota bacterium | reverse complement strand
CCCGCCAATTGGGTCGCCGTGCGGATCAGCGCGATCTCGGCGGCGCTCTTGATGCTGCGCATCGCATCGAGCGTGGGCGACAGATCGCGCACCGCAAACTGCGGAAAGCGCGCCGACAGGAGTTGCACAAAATGCGCCTCCCGCGACGGGCGGCCATCCCACGGATCACTGGCCGCACGCGCCTGCGCCGCCAGCAGTTCGTCGCGACTGTCGTTACCCGTTTCCATCGGGCTGAGCGGCGTGTACACCGTCATCGCCGGCGGGCGAATGAGATCAGCACCGATCAGATCAGATGCGAGACTCTCCAGCCCGCGCACCCGCTCCACGCCCGTGAGGCGCATCACGAGCGTCGTGTCCTCCGCCGAGAGGCTCTTCCCTTCCGACCGTTCCCGCGCGTCGTCGCGGTGCGGGAGATACAGCGTGGTGGTCCGCGTGCGTCCGTTGAGCAGCAGATAGCCGTGCGCCGACTCCACCCCCGAGAGGTAGTAGAAGTCGTTCGACTGACGGAACACACTGAAACCGGGCACGCCGCTGGCGCCCTGCACAATGGCGATCCCCTGCGCGCCCACGGCGTCGTAAAGCCGCGCTCGGCGGGCCGTCAACTCCGCCGCGGTGAAGTCGGCTTGATAGTGGTGCGCCCCCTGTGCGTGACTCGTCCATGGGGTCACGGAGAGGACGACGGCGGCCAGACACCACAAACGGTGACAACGCATAGGGCGGCGGGTTGGCGAGGCGCGACGGGATCGTGGTGGGATCGCGGCAGGATCGCGGTGGATCGGACAGGTGGGACGGCAGGACGCGCTGGGATAGTGCGGCACGCGTCCACAGGCGGCAAGCCATCCGGCGCCCCCGCCGGCCCCGACCCTCGTGGCGCCGGCTCCGCTCCGCGACGCACGACGGCAGGCCATATTCCGTGAGCCGCCTGTGCCCTCACGGCATCACCACCGCCCCTCCCCGCCACCACCTCGCACCATGCGACCGCTGCTCCTGGCCCTGCTCTTCGCCCCGCTGCTGCTCGGCTCCACCACGGCCGCCGCGCAACCCGCGCCGCGCCCCACGCTCGACGAGAAGATCGGCCAGATGCTAATGATCGGCTTCCGCGGTATGGTGGCCACCAGCGACAGCAGCATCGCGCGCGACATCCGCCGCTACCATCTGGGCAGCGTCATTTTCTTCGATGTCGATGTGGAGCTGAAGAAGGCCGAGCGCAACATCGCGTCGCCAGCGCAGGTCACGGCGCTGGTGGATTCGCTGCAATCGTTCGCGCGCGTGCCGTTGCTGGTGGCCATCGATCAGGAAGGCGGACGCGTGAACCGCCTCAAGACCACCTACGGGTTTCCCGCCTCGGTGTCTGCCCAGTATCTGGGAGGCCTCAACAACCCCGACTCCACGCGTGCGTACGCCGATCGTACGGCGCGCACGCTCAAGGGGCTGGGCATCAACGTGAATTTCGCGCCCGTGGTGGATGTCAATTCGAATCCCGATAACCCCGTCATCGGGAAGCTCGAGCGCAGCTACAGTGCCGACCCCGAGGTCGTGACCACGCACGCGCGCATCGTCACGGCGGCGCACCGCGCGCAGGGCATCATCACCACGTTCAAGCACTTTCCGGGACACGGCAGCGCGTGGAACGATTCGCATGTCGGGATGGCGGATGTCACCACCACGTGGGCCGCGTCCGAGCTCATTCCCTACCGTCGCGCCATCGAGGCCGGCGAGCTCGATGCGATCATGACCGCGCACATCTTCAACGCGAACTTCGACAAGGACCACCCCGGCACCCTGTCCAAGCGCATGCTCACCGGCATGCTGCGGGAAGAACTGGGCTTCACGGGCGTGATCTTTTCCGATGACATGCAGATGAAGGCCGTGGCCAGCTTCTACGGCCTCGAGCAGGCCATTGAGCTGGGGATCAACGCGGGGATCGACATCCTCACCTTCCCCAACAACGCAAGCGTGCACGTGCCGGATATCGCCGAGCGTGCGTTCACCACCATCAAGATGCTCGTGACCACCGGGCGCATCAGCGAGGCGCGCATCGACCAATCGTACGAGCGCATCATGCAGCTCAAGCGCCGGTACGGTGTCTTAGCCCAGACGCGGCCGAGCCCGATGTAGTGTTCGATCGTTGACGTCGGACAGGACGACCTTCGACTCTCTCGTCGTGCACCCATCGCCCGATCCGCTCGATCGCTTTCTCCTTGCCCAGTCGGCCGACTACGCCACCGCGTTGTCGGAACTCGAGCGCGGGCGCAAGCAGACGCACTGGATGTGGTACGTCCTGCCGCAGCTTCGGGGGCTGGGCAAGAGTGCGATGTCCCGGAAGTACGGAATTGCCGGGCTGCAGGAAGCCGAGGCCTACCTCGCGCACCCGATCCTCGGGCAGCGGCTTCGCGACTGTGTCGTCGCCATCTGTGCGCATACCAACACGTCGGCCGCCGATATCCTGGGCAACATTGACGCCGGGAAGTTCAGATCATGCCTCACGCTCTTCGCCGCGGCCTCGAGGAACGAGGAACCCTTCAGTGCGGCACTTCGCCAGTGCTTCGATGGGAAACCGGATCCAAAAACCATGAAGCGGCTGGCTTCACACGGCGGAGAGGCATGACCTCGCGTCCGTTCACTCGCGATCGCATGCCCCGCGCCCACGTGGCCGCGCTTACGATACTGCTGTCCCTGACCGCCTGTACGGTCCCGGCCGAACGGACGCCCGCGGCAGCGGCAGCGACAGCGGCAGCGCCCACGTTGCCCACCGTCCATGTTGCCGATACCACGGTGACCGCACGTCGGTGCGTGGCCGACTCGAGTTGCGCCGTGGTCACGCTGGCGATGCCACGGCTGTCCGTGCGGCCCACGGCAATCCCGGCGAGCGCTGTGCTGGACTCGACGGCGCTGGTGGCAGTCGTTGCCTCACTCTCCGACTCCCTACGGCTGCTGGCGGGGCTTCCGCCAGGGCGGGACCTGCAGCAGCGCGCCGACTCGCTGGCCGTCCAGCTGGAGCGTGCCCTGCGCCGGCAGCGGCGAGCGGTGCCGCAGTGGGCCGGGAGCTTTTCGCGGGACATCCGAGTACGGGTGGTGTGGCAGTCGCCGGCGGTATTGACCGTGGAAGTGGAGGAGTCAGCCTTTACCGGTGGGGCGCACGGCGACTACGAAGCGTCGCTGCGAAGCTACGATCTGCACACGGGCCACCGCATTCCGATCACGGCGGTGATCCCCGACACGGCCGCGATCGTGCCACTGCTCGAGCGCGGATTCGCCCGCGCCAAAACCGATTCCGGGGCCTCCCCGCCACCGCTGTCCACGCTGCTCTTCCCCGAGGTCACGCGATTGCCGGTACCGATCCATTTCGGGATCGTCGCCGATGGGGTGCAGTTTCTCTACAACCCCTACGACGTGGCGTCATGGGCGGTCGGGCGCACGGACGTGCTGCTCACGTGGGATCAACTGTCCGGGAAGGCCGACCGCACACGGTGGACCGGGAGCCGCTAGCCGCACAACCGGACTTTATACGCGAACGTGAACGTCACCCGGTTCAACAGAGCACGACGGGTGAGGGTTTCCAGCCGTGATGCATCGGACGGCGTGAGCCTGTTCAACGGGCGGCGGTCCTCACAACCACCCCCGCCGCACCAGCACCATCTTCACCACCTGCGTCAGCCCGAGGTACCCGACCACGGTCGCCAGCAGCAGCGGCCAGTATGCCGCTGGCAGCGCCACGAACCCGAGCGCCGCGGCAAATGGCGAGACCGGCAGCCACAGCCCCACACCGAGCACCACCGTCGTCATGGCGATCAGCGGCCAGCTGGCGCGGCTCTGGACGAACGGGAGCCGGTTCGTGCGAATCACGTGGATCACCAGCGTCTGTGTCATCAGCGACTCCACGAACCATCCGGTCTGGAACAGCGACGCGTGCCCGACGTCGCGCGCACCGAGCACGAAGTACAGCAGCGCGAACGTCGTATAGTCGAAGATCGAGCTGAGTGGACCGATGATCACGATGTAGCGACGCAGCGCAGACAGGGACCAGGGATGCGGCCGTGCCAGCTGCTCTTCATCGACCCGATCGGTGGGGATCGGCAACTGCGAGAAGTCGTACAGGAGATTGTTCGCGAGGATCTGGATCGGCAGCATCGGTACGAACGGCAGCCACGCGCTGGCACCGATCACGCTGAACATGTTGCCGAAGTTCGAGCTGGCGCCCATCCGCACGTACTTGAGGATGTTCGCGAATACCGCCCGTCCCTCGCGCACCGCGTCGGTGATCACCATCAGGCTCTTCTCGAGCAGGATCACGTCGGCCGAGTCCTTGGCGATGTCGACGGCCGTATCCACCGAGAGGCCGACGTCGGCGGCATGCAGCGCGGGTGCGTCGTTGATGCCGTCGCCGAGGAAGCCGACCACATGCCCGCGCTGCTGCAGGGCGCGGATGATGCGCTGCTTCTGTCCGGGCGACAGGCGCGCAAACACGAGCGGACCGTCGACCGCCGCCGCCAGCGCGGCATCGTCCATTGCCTCGATCGCCGGACCGAGCTGCACGTTCGCCGTGTCGACGCCGACCTGTTCGCAGATGCGCTGCGTCACGAGCTCGTTGTCACCCGTCAGCACCACCACGCGCACCCCGCTGTCCCGCAGCGCCTCCAGCGCAGCACGGGCCGATTCCTTCGGCGGGTCGAGGAAGCCAAGGAAGCCCGCCAGCACCAGCGCCGATTCGTCGGCCACGCCGTAGCGATCCTGCACGGGCACGTCGCGGCTGGCGACGGCGAGCACCCGGAAGCCCTCACGGCTCAGCTGCTCGTAGACGGCACGGAGCGTCGCCGAGAGGGCGGCGTCGATCGGCGTGATGGCACCATCCGCCTCCACCGCCGTGCATCGCGCGATCGTCTCCTCGGCGGCTCCCTTGGCGATCAGCCGGCGCGAGCGCCCCGGCGCCTCGACCACCACCGACATCATCCGCCGCGCGAAGTCGAAGGGCACCTCGTCCACTTTCGACCAGGCCGGCTCGGTGACGACTTCCTCCCGCAGTTCGTGCGCGAGGATCGCGTCGTCGAGCACGCTCTTGAGCCCCGTCTGGAAGTGGCTCACGAGATAGGCGAGGTGCACGACGTGCTCATTCTCGAGCCCGCGCACGTCGCAGTGCCGCTCGAGGACGATCGCATCCCTCGTCAGCGTGCCGGTCTTGTCGGTGCAGAGGATGTCGATCGCGCCGACGCTCTGGATCGCATCGAGATGCTTGACGATGACCTTCCGCTTCGACATCGCGACGGCGCCCTTCGAGAGGCAGACCGAGAAGATCATCGGCAGCATCTCGGGCGTCAGGCCGACGGCAACTGCGAGCGAGAAGAAGAACGCCGCCTTCCAGTCGTGCTTGGTGAGGCCGTTGATCACGAACACCAGCGGCGCCATGATCGCCACGAGGCGGATCATCAGCCAGGTGAAGCCATCGATGCCCTTCTGGAATTCGCTCGGGGGTTCCTTCGCCTCGAGGCTACCCACCATCTGGCCGAAATACGTCTCGCCACCGGTGGCCACCACGACCGCCGTCGCCGTCCCGCTCTGCACGCTGGTGCCGCGGAAGCAGAGGGTCGGCGACTCGAGCGGCGGCGTCTCGAGCGCCGGCACCGCCGCCGACTTTTCCACCGGGAGCGATTCGCCGGTGAGGCTCGACTGCCCGACGTAGAGGTCCTTGGTGGCGATCAGACGCAGGTCGGCCGGCATCATGTCGCCCGCCGACAGCGTGACGATGTCCCCGGGCACCACTTCACGCACGGGAATCGGGGCCGGCGAGCCGTCGCGCGTGACCAGCGTGGTCACGTGGACCATCGCGCGCAGCGCCGAGGCCGCCGTGTCGGCGCGGGTCTCCTGCGCGAAACGCAGCGCGACGCCGACGACGATCATCACGGTGATGACGGTCGCCGCGCGCAGGTCGCCGGTAATAGCCGAGATCGAGGCGAGGGTCGTCAGCAGGAGGACCAGCGGGTTTCGCACCGCGCGCCAGAGACGGGCCAGCCACCCCTCCGTGCCGGTGTCGAGCATCTCGTTGGCCCCGTGCTCGGCGAGGCGCCGTGCCGCCTCTTCCGACGAAAGCCCGGCCGAACTCGAGGACAGCCGGGCCAGCGCGTCATCGGCGCTCGTGCGCGCCAGCGCCATCAGCAAGGGAGCGACGCGGATGTCGCCGCGCGCGGCCTGCGTCAACGTCGGGAGTGCGCCACGCGCACTGCGGAACCGCTTGCGGGCCACTGGAGCCATGCGTCGGTCCTGATGACGGGAGATTGGCACTGACGCCCCACACGCGGGCGCCAGGAAGAGCATAGGCCGACGGCGCGGCGTCGCGCAATCGGGCATCCCCCTCTCCCCAGGCCATGGTGTACACCTGGGCGCACGCGTTGCGGACGGGCGCGGCACGGAAAGTTCGAGCAGCCCTAGCGTGGGAGACTCAACAAAACTCCCCCGCCCGTGTCAGCACCGGGCGGGGGAGCAAAAATGGCAACATCAAGAAACGTACGAGCTGCGCGTCAAAAGACTTTTCGGTCCCGACACGCGGCGTACCGCAGGTTCACCCGCACTCGCTGAACCCGCACACGTGGCACTTCACGCACCCTTCGGCGAACTCCAGCTGGGAGCCGCAGTCGGGGCACGTGCCCATGAACACCTCGCCGCCGGTACCACCGAAGTCCATCTGCGGCTGGGCATCACTCCCGTTCACCATCGGGGGACGCGTGAGCGGCACCCCCGCCACCGGCGTCGGCGTCGCCGCGGCGCTCATGCCACCGCTCAGCAGATCCGTCTGCACGCCCTGCTTGTCCCGCCACCACTGCTCCAGCGCGATCCCCACCGCGTCGGGCAACGACAGCACCTTGTTCGGGCCCAGTCCCACCGCGCGATCGCTCGAAATGCCGCGCAGCTGCCGGT
>CANJOX010000166.1 GCA_947475795.1 Gemmatimonadota bacterium | reverse complement strand
TCGATGCGGAACTGCAGCGGATCCTTGCCGGCCGCCACCGCGCACTCGTCGATGAAGCCCTGGAACGCAAACGACAGCGCATTCGATCGCGGCGCACGCAGCGCACCGGTGGGGACGCCCAACGGCATCACCGACACGTCCATCCGGAGGTTCGGCACGAACCGCGCCGGGTACTCCGTGGGGCCGATATCGGCGCTGGGCGCGAACTTCTCCCCTTCGCCGAACGTGGCGCAGTGATTCCGGAACGCCACCAACTTGCCGTTGGCGTCGAGGCCGCCGGTGAACTGGTGGAATCCGCCCGGGCGGAACATGTCGTGCTGCAGATCGTCTTCACGCGTCCAGAGCAGCTTCACCGGCACCTTGGCTTCGCGCGCGATCCACGCCGCTTCCACCAGCGGATCGTTGTACAAGCGACGACCGAAGCCGCCGCCGGCCCGCACCATGTGCATCGTGACCTGTTCTTCCTTGAGCCCCAGCGTCGTGGCCACCAGCGCCCGGCCGCCCTGCGGCGTCTGCGACGTCGTCCACAGTTCGCACTTGTCGGCCGTGACGTGCGCCGTGCAGTTCTGCGGCTCGAGCGTGGCGTGCGAGATGAACGGATAGCTGTACTCCGCCTTCACCACCTTCGCCGCACCCTTGATGGCCGCCTCGAAATCGCCGTCGTGACGGATCGTGCGCTGCGGCGCGCCGGCAAAGAATTCGGCCGCCTTCGCCGCGAAGCCCGCGCTCGACTGCTCCGACGTGGGATGGGCGGCCCACTGCACCACCAGCTTCTTGCGCGCCTGCTGCACCATCCACCAGTTCTTGCCGACGATCGCGACGCCGGGCATGAGTCCCTGCAGATTGGTCGTCCCCTCAACCACGAACGCGTGCGTGACGCCCGGCATCGCCTTGACCACGTCGAGGTTCGCGCTGGCCACCTTGGCGGCAAACACGGGGCTCTTCACGAACGTGGCGTAGTGCATGTCGGGCACCGTGACGTCGATGCCGAACATCGGCTTGCCCATCACGATCTCGCGCAGCCCGACGGTCTTGATGCGGGTGCCGATGATGGTGAAGTTCTTCGGATCCTTGAGCGGCACCGTGGCGAGATCGGGCGGCGTCACCGACACGGCGGCACTGGCCAGCGAGCCGTAGGTGGCCGAGCGCTTGGACGCGCGGTGGTGCACCACGCCCTTGGCGGTGTCCAGTTCGGCGGCGGGCACGTTCCACTTGGCCGCAGCGGCCGACACCAGCATGGCGCGGGCGGCGGCACCGACACGGCGCTGTGGCAGCCAGTTGGTGGGCGTTGCGGTGCTGCCACCGGCGACCTGCGCCTGATACTTGGTGGGGTCGAAGTCGGCCTGCTCCACGCGCACGTTCGCCCAGTCCACGTCGAGTTCTTCGGCGATCAGCATGGGGAGCATCGTCTTGATGCCCTGGCCGATTTCCGGGTTCTTCGCGGTGATGGTGACGATGCCGTCGGGGGTGATGCGGACGAAGGCGCTCAGCATCGGGTCGGCCAGCGGCGGGAGGCCGCCGCCAAGGCCGGCGCGCTCGAGTGCTTCGAGAGGCTCGGCGTAGCTGGCGAGCAGGATGCCGCCGCCGGCGAGCGCGGTGACACGCAGGAAGTCGCGGCGGCTGACGCCCGGCTTGTCGGATGAAGTCGTCATGGGCGGGGCCTCAGCGATTGTCAGGGGAGCCGTTCTTCGTCGCGCCGGGGGCGCCCATGGCCGGCGTCGCGCCGGCCTTGATCTCGGCCGCGCGGTGCACCGCCTTCCGGATGCGGATGTAGGTCGCGCAGCGGCAGAGATTCGTGTTCAGCGCCGTGTCGATCTCAGCATCGGTCGGCTTCGCCGTCTTCGCGAGCAGCGCGGCCGCGCCCATCATCTGCCCCGCCTGACAGTAGCCGCACTGCGGCACGTCGAGCTCTTCCCACGCCTGCTGGACGGCGTGCAACCCGTCCGGCGAGAGGCCTTCAATCGTGGTCACGGCCGCACCGGCGACCCGCGACAGCGGCGTGTTGCACGAGCGCGTGGCCACGCCGTTGACATGCACCGTGCACGCCCCGCAGCGGGCAATGCCGCAGCCGAACTTGGTGCCTTTGAGATCGAGTTCATCACGGAGTGCCCACAACAGGGGCATCTCGGCGGGCACGTCGAGCGTGCGCGGCGTGCCGTTGACTTTGAGTGTAATCGGCATGAGACGAGGCGGGACGGAGGCAGGGGCAGACGGTCGGATGACCGCCCAACACTGGAATGTCGTGCCACGGGCGCCGTGCGTCCAGACGACGGTGCCAATTCTGCCCCCCGCATCGCGCGGTGTTTGTCTACGCCAGGACGCCCCACAGCACCGCGGCGGCCACGAGCGCCAGCGCGGTGCCGAGGATGGACCGGCGGAGCCATTGGGCGGCGACCGGGGCGGGTACTGCGGCCGCGTCCGTCTCCGCGCCCGCCGGCGTCCACGCCATGGCGTGTTCGATGGCCCGCAGGATCCACGCGGCCGAGGCGGGGCGCTCCGACGGCTCTTTGGCGAGGCAGCGCATGACGATCTCGGCCAGCGCCGGCGGCAGCCCGGGGCACTGCCCAAGAATGGGGACCGGCGTCTCCGCCAACTGCGCCGCCATGGTGGCCCGCAGCGTCGGCCGTACGAAGGGCGGGTTGCCTGTGAGCACTTCGTAGGCCACGCACCCGAAGGCATACAGGTCGGCGCGATGATCGACGGTGGCCGACCGCACCACCTGCTCGGGGGCCATGTACGCGGGCGTCCCGAGCGCGGTGCTGACCGTGGTGATGCGCCGGCCCGCTTGCAGCGCCGCATCGGTGGCGTCATCGAGCGCCTTCGCGACGCCGAAGTCGGAGATCATCGCGATGCCGTCGTTGAGCAGCACGTTTTCCGGTTTGATGTCGCGGTGCACTACCCCCCGTGCGTGCGCGTAGGCGAGCCCGAGCGCGATCTCGCGCAGCAGTTGGAGCGCCTCGGGCAGCGGCGGCGGGCCGCGTCGCGCGAGCAGGTCGCGCAGCGTCGGCCCCTCGATGTACGGCATGCTGAACCAGCGCACCTGTTCGTGATCGCCCGCGGGGGCGTCGGGGGACGCCGACAACAGCGGCACGAGATGGGGGTGCTGCAGGCGGGCGGCAATCTGGATCTCCCGGCGGAAGCGCTCGGCGTCCACGTCGGCCACGAGCGCGGGAGGCAGCACCTTCAGCACCACCGGCCGGTCCAGTGCGATGTCCTTCGCCAGAAACACCGACGACGAGCCGCCCCCACCCAGCTCGCGTTCGATGAGGTACGACCCTGCCAGCTGGCGTTGCAGGCGTACCCGCAGGGCCTCGGGGTCGATGGAGTGGGTGGCCACAGGAGAGACGCGTCGGCGTCGGGATGGCGGTGGGATGCGCCCATCCGGGAGGATGAAACGCCACTGGTGGGGATAAGCTAGGGTCCGGCTTGACGGCCGCCATCAGCTTTACGCCGACAGCGCGTGCGGCGAGACTTCGCTATGGAACTCGGCATCTACAGTTTCGGCGAAACGGACCCTCGCGCCGCGCACGACCCCGCCGTGGCCGCGCGCCGCACCCGCGACCTCGTGGAGGAGATCGTGCTGGCCGATGCCGTCGGCCTCGACGTCTTCGGCGTGGGGGAGCACCATCGCCCCGATTACGTCGTCTCCAGTCCGGCGGTGGTGCTCGCGGCGGCGGCATTGCGCACGCGCCGCATCCGCCTCACCAGCGCGGTGACCGTTCTCAGCTCCGACGATCCGGTCCGGGTGTTTCAGGACTTCGCCACGCTCGACCAGCTCTCCGACGGGCGGGCTGAGATCACGGCGGGGCGCGGCAGTTTCATCGAGTCGTATCCGCTGTTCGGACAAAATCTCGACGACTACAGCGAGCTGTTTACGGAAAAGCTCGACCTGCTGTTGCGGCTCCGCGAGCGCGAACGCATCACGTGGGCGGGGCGGCATCGCGCGCCCATCGACGACCGTGGCGTGTATCCACGTCCCGTGCAGCATCCACTGCCGGTGTGGATCGCGGTCGGTGGCACGCCGCAGTCGGTGGTGCGCGCCGGTACCCTGGGGCTACCGCTGGCCGTGGCGATCATCGGCGGGGCACCGGATCGGTTCGTGCCGCTGGTGGAGCTCTATCGCGAATCCGCGGCGCGCGCGGGACATGATCCGCGCACGCTGCCCGTGAGCATCAATTCGCATGGCTTCATCGCGGATGACGAAGCCACGGCCATCGCCCGCGCCTTTCCGCCGTACATCGCGACGATGGGGCGCATCGGGCGCGAGCGCGGCTGGCCGATGCCAACGCAACGGCAGTTTGACGCCGAGCGGTCGCCGTCTGGTGCGTTGCTGATCGGTAGTCCGCAGCAGGTGATCGACAAGATCTTGTACGAGCACGAGCTGTTTGCGCACGACCGCATGCTGATCCAGTTCAGCGTCGGGCCGATGGATCACGCCGACATCATGCGCTGCATTGAGCTGTACGGCACCGTGGTCGCGCCAGCGGTGCGCGCGGCCCTGAAAAAGCCCACCCCGGCGGTGTAGCGGCCGGGGTGGGCGGTTTCAATGCGTGGCGAGTGATGCCGCGCGGTCACGCTGCGTGGTTACGCCGCGGGCGCGTCCTCATCATCGCCGCCGGGCAGATCGGCGATCTCTTCCTCGATCTCCGCCACGGTTTCCTCGGTCTCCGCATCCATCTCGATCACATCGCTGCTGTCGTCCGCGGCGGCGGTCGTGGCGGCCTGCGGTGCCGGACGGCTCCACTTCTTGACCACCGGGGCCGCGCGACGCTCCAGCAGGTTGTCGTAGTACGAGACCATGCGCTGCTGCACGACGTCGAGCGTGTCGCCCGCTTCGAAGCGGAAGGGCGCGTGGCGCTGATGCTGCTCGGTGGAGACTTCGAACCACCACCACGGATCGGGACCGGTCACGCGGGACGCGGCCACATGACACTGGAACGTCCGACCCCGATCCACGAAGGAAAATTCCTGCAACACGTCGGACATGGCGACAACCTTCGCTGATGGTCTAAAAAAGCTTCTTCCGAAAACTAATCGATCCGGCACAGGGGAGGAGGGACCGCAGCGGAAATCGACCGCTGTGGCCCCCTGCGGACGTTTCGTCCGGCATTCTCTGCGCCAATGTGGCGCGTGACCCTTGCGCTGGCGGTGCGTGTCAGTTGCGCTTGCGCGACGACCAGTGGATCGCCGCAATGCGCCACCCCTGCGCGGTGCGGCGGGCCACGAGGAGTTCTGCCCCCGCCGAATCCACGACGCGCTCGCGATACGTGCCCGTGGTCACTGACGTGGATGCGCTGAAGGCCAGATCCCCGCGCACCGTCACACGTGGCGGCGTCCGCGTGCTCGGCACCGCCTTCGCGAACGCGATGTCGGCAGACAGATGGTGCGCGCGGTAGTCGTCCACCGTTTCCACCGATCCGCTTTCCAGGATCTGCGCATCGGGCGCGAGGAGCGCCAGCGCCGCGAGACTGTCGCCGGCGGCGAGGGCCGCGTGAAAGCGCGTGACCAGTGACGCGACCTCGGTACTGTCGGCGGTCGTGCTGCTCTCGGCAGCGGGTGTCGCCATCGGCATCGGCATCGCCATGGGCATCGCCATCGCCGACATATCATGCCCCGCGTGCTCGCCACCCGTGGCGGAGCCGTACGTAAAGCCGAGCATCGCGCCGGTGGTCCAGTCGTGCGTCATGACGGCGCCGGAGGTCACCGACGGCGTGGGCAGGGCGGGGAGGAATCCCACCGACGGGCCGCCCATGTTCTCGATGCCCATGTGATCGGACATCGCGCGCCACGCCGGAATCGGCATCACGTACGACGTATCATCGCGGAACAGCCGCGCCGCGCGCAGGATCTCGGCGCGCTTACGGGTGCGCGGCACCGACGGGTTGGTGAGGATGTCGGAGACCACGTCGTGCATCGAGTGCAGGTTGTCGAAGATGATGGCGGCCTCCGGATAGCGCGCGGTGAAGGCGGGCGCCACGGCGGCCGTCATCGGCATCTGGTAGGGAAGCGACGTCGGTGCGCCGTCCACCATCTGCCAGAAGCGCGCGACCGTGGCGCGCACACCGGCCTGCTTCGCCGCCGGCGTCGTGCCCACGACGAGGGGTTCGTACAGCCCGATCTGCAGCCAGTGGTAGCCCCAGATTAGTCCGTTGAACTTCGGATAGCGCTTGCGGAAGGCGAGCGAGTACGGCTGCTCCTGCATGAGCGCCATCGTCTTCGGCCGGCTGCTGAAGGCGAGGTCGGGGCGGCTTTTGTAGTACGCAATGAGTCGCTGGGCCTGCGTGTCGCGCTGTGCGTCGGTGAGGCGTTCGTCGGCGAGAATGTCGTACAGCTGCCGGTGCAGGATGTGCGCCCAGTCGAACATCACCTTCGCTTCCGGCGCGAGCTGCGCATACTTGGGCTCGATCGCGGCCTCTTCGAGCGGCACCCGTGGCGGCTTCACCAGTACGGTCTTCGTGAGGTACGCGAACTCCTGTTCTTCAAGGCGTGACGCGGGCGCGTCGGGCTTGGTCCACAGCGTTTCGTACAGAATCGCGTGACCGTAATCGAAAGCATTGAACAGCCGGTCTGCTGATGCGTATTGGTTGCGGAACTGCCAGTTGTGCGCGGCCTGCAGATAGAACTGTTCGTACGTGGCCGTCCACTGGGCCTGCGCCACGCGAGGTGTGGCCAGTGCGGTGAGCGCGAGGGTGGCGCCAAGCAGGCTGGTGATGAGCGCCCGCGACCGTGTGCGTATCGTCATGTGAGAGTCTCGTGATTAGCGGCGGGGAGACCAGGGCAGTCCAAGCGACATGGCGGCACCGGCGGTGATGAACCAACCGGCATCGGTGCCCGACAGGCGGTAGCCGCCGCCGCCGTCGAGGGCCAGGCGCGGGCTGAGTTGATAGCGCGCGCCGCCCGCCACGTCCCACGCCGTCGGCTCGGT
>CANJOX010000165.1 GCA_947475795.1 Gemmatimonadota bacterium | reverse complement strand
TGTCGGGGGGACAGAAGCAGCGCGTCGCGATCGCCCGCTGCCTCGCCATGGAGCCCGAGGTCATTCTGTTCGACGAGCCCACGTCGGCGCTCGATCCGACCACGGTGAGCGAAGTGCTGGCGGTGATCCGCAGTCTGGCGCGCGACGGCATGACGATGATCATCGTGACGCACGAGATGGAATTTGCCCGCAACGTCTCGTCGCGCGTGATGTACATGGACGAAGGGGTGATCTACGAACAGGGGCCGCCGGCGCAGATCTTCGACCACCCCACCCGCGAGAAGACGCGGGCGTTCATTCACCGCATCCGCAGTTACACGCAGCGCTTCACGTCGCCCGACTACGATCTGTACGCGATGAACGCGGAGATCATCGCCTTCTGCGACAAGCACATCCTGCCGCGCACGACGCGCGAGCGGCTGCTGCTGGTGGTGGAGGAGGCGCTGCAGCTGTACGTGCCGCACCTGTCATCGGCGCCGGTCGATCTGTCCATCGGCTACTCGGAAACCGAGGAGACACTGGAGCTGGTGTGGGAAGGGCACGGCGTGCCCTTCAATCCGCTGGAGAACGAGGACGCCCCCGACGATCTGGGCGTGGTGCTGCTGCGCGGCATGACGGATGCGCTGGAGTACGAACGGAAAGACACCCTGAACCGCCTCACGATGCGGCTGCGGACGAGCTGACCATGATCACGGCGTTCACGGCGCGCCACGTGGTGCGGCGCGCGTGGATTGGCACGGTGGCCCTCGCGGTCGCGGCGGCCGTTGGTGGGTTGGCCGCGTGCAGTGACGAGCCCTCGGTGCCGACGGTGGCGCAGGCCCGCGCGCAGGCCGCCGGCACGAAGGCCACCGTGGAGGGCTACGTCACGGTGGCGCCCGGCGCCTTCGAATCGGCGATGGGCAACCCCGGGTTTGCGCTGCAGGACAACAGCGGCGGGATCTACGTGAAGCTCACGACGCGTCTCGCGTTCGCGCTGGGAGCGCACGTGCGCGTGACCGGCACGCTGGCGGACGAGGCGAAGTTCCGCATTTTGTCGGCCGAGTCGGCGTCGGTGCAGCTGCTGAGCGGCACGCGCACGGTGGCGCCCGAGGAGGTGACTACGGGCGCGGTGGGCGAGGCCACCGAAGGGAAGCTGGTGCGAGTCACGGGACGTGTGACCAAGACCTTTCAGGACGACGCGCCGTACGGGTACAAGCTGTACGTGAACGATGGCACGGGGGAGGTGCAGATCTTCGTGCACCTCTTTGCGGGCGTGCCCACGAGCACGTTGCGGGCGCTGACTACCGCCCAGACCATTCAGGTGACGGGGCTGTCGGCGCAGTACGAGAGCAGCTATGAAGTGGCCCCACGGCAGGCGGCGGACATCGTGGTGAAGTAGCGCTGCCGCCGAGTCGGCGGTACCATAATGAAGTTGTCTTTATGTACCACTCACTTTTCCGCACTCTGAGGCCGCCGCATGTCGCGTGAACCCGTTGTTTCAACACATCATGACGCCGAGGGGGCGCTGTCGGACGACGAGCTGGACGGCGTGGTCGGGGGGAACGGGACCCCATGCTCAGTGCACTCCGGGCAATACTTCCCGCACGATTATCTTGATTCAAGAGGAAGAACGCTTACTTGCTTTGGACCCACCAGCAGGACGACATCCGAAACACTAGGGTAGCCTTCCCCGACGACTAGTCGCGCTCGCTGCCTCGCGCCCCGTCCGTTCCTCCCCTCGAGTCCCCCGATCATGTACAGCCGTCGTGAGTTTCTCGGCACCGGGCTGGCCGCCCTGGGCGCTGTGTCCGCTTTTGATTCGCGTGCGTTTCTCGCGGCCCGGGCGCCCAAGAAGATCCTGATCCTCGGTGGTACGGGCTTCGTGGGTCCGCACGACGTGCGGGAGGCGCTGAAGCGCGGGCATCAGGTCACGATCTTCAACCGCGGCAAGAGTGCGCCGGGGATGTTCGGCAAGGATGTGGAGGAGCTGGCCGGCGACCGGGCGTCCGACCTGTCCGCGCTCAAGGGGCGTACGTGGGATGCCGTGATCGACGAGTCGGCGTCGCTGGCGAGCGCGCCCGACTGGGTGAAGCTCTCCACCGAGCTGCTGCGGGACCGCGTGGATCAGTACCTGTTCATCTCCACGCGCTCCACGTATGCGGACCTGAGCCGCGTGCCGATGTCGATCGACGCGCCGGTGCTGACGCTCGAGAATTCCCCCATCGAGGCGGGGAAGCCGCTGAGCTACGGGCACGCGAAGGCGTACGCCGAAAAGGCCGCGCACGCGGCGATGCCGGGGCGTGTCACGGTGGTGCGTCCGGGGCTGATCGTGGGCCCCGAAGACGACACCGACCGCTTCACGTACTGGCCGGTGCGCATCGCCCGCGGTGGTGAGGTGCTCGTGCCGGGCGACGGCACCGATCACGTGCAGATCATCGACGTGCGCGATCTGGTGAAGTTCTGCGTCACGCTCGTGGAGAACCGCACCTACGGAGTGTTCAACGGGGTCGGTCCGCAGATGGGGCAGCCGTTCCGGGAGTTCGTCACGCGCATTCAGCAGGGCGTCGGCAGCAGTCCGTCGTACACGTGGGTGGACGCTGACTTCCTGCGGGCGAACGGTGCGAATCCGTACGGCAAGGAGTTGCCGGTATATCAGGTGATGCGCGGCCGCACGGCGGGCTTTGCGCGCTTCGACATCACCCCGGAACTCACGGCGGGGCTGACGGTGCGCCCCATGGAAGACACGGCGCGTGACACGCTGGCCTGGTGGAACACGCTGCCGGCCGATCGCCGCGCAGCCATCAAGACGGGGTTCACGCCGGAGCGTGAGCAGGCGCTGCTGGCCCTGTGGAAGGCGCGCCCCTCGCGATGAGCGGGGGGACGACACCGGAGCCTCGGCGACTCGATGATTTCGGTGCGTCGCCTGCGGCGATGTCGCGCCGCTGGGCGGTGTTTTCCGACCGCGTGATGGGGGGCGTGAGCGTGGCCCACGGCGCGATGACCACGGTCCATGGCCGCCGCGCCCTGCAGCTCACGGGCACCGTGTCGCTGGAGCGCAACGGCGGGTTCATTCAGGTGGCCTGCGCGCTGGGTGACCCGCCCGGGAGCGGGATCGACGCGCGCGCGTACCGCGGCCTCGCCCTCACGGTGCGCGGCACGCCCGGTCCGTACTTCGTGCATCTGCGCACCGCCGATACGCGCGCGCCATGGCAGTATTACGCCGCGCCGCTGCCGGTATCGCCGGAGTGGACGCACGTGGTGATCGAGTGGGGCGCCTTCCGCCCCGCGTCGTTGAGCACGCCGCTCAACGTGAGCAGTGTGGTGCGGATCGGGATCGTGGCGGCCACGGCGGCGTTCCACGCGGACATCGCGGTGGCCGATCTCTGGTGTGAGCCGTAGGCTTCGCGGTTCGCGTACGGCTCCACACCTTCCGGGATCCCGGCCACATGCCCGACAACACCCAGCGGTTGCAGCAGTTCATGGATCTCGTGTGGAACACGGGGGATGTGTCGCTGGTCCCCACGTTCGTGGCCGAGCAGTACACGGTCCACAGTGATCCCGGTGATCCGTGGGAGGGGCAGACGCTGTCGCGCGAGGGATTCGCGGAGCGGATGCAGATCTCGCGGGCCCCGTTCCCCGATCTGCGCTTCGAGGTCACCGACACGGTGGCCGACGGGGACCGTGTCGCCATCGGCTGGATCATGCGCGGGACGCACCTCGCGGCGATGGGGGCGGTGCCAGCCACGGGCCGTGCGATCGCGGTGCAGGGGATGACGATCTACACGTTCGCGGACGGGTACCTCACCGGCCATCGTCAGGTGGTCGATCGGTTGGCGGTGGCGGCGCAGCTGGGGCTGATGGGTCGCTGAGGAGATGGCCACCGGCGTGGCTGTGATCCGTCCCGCCGGTGGAATCGACTAAATTCCGTCATGGTGACACGATGACGGACCCCGACCTCCCGACGCACGCGCCGCAGCCGCCGGACGACTCGTTCCGCGAGGCGCTGTTGGCCGCCACGGCCCTGCTGGAGCAGGTGATCGCCGACCGTACGCTGCTGATGCAGGCCAGCGGGGCCGAGCGGCAGCGTTTCGTGGATGCCGTGGCCACCGTGTTCCAGCCCGACGTGCGGGCGCGGCGCGCGATGGTGAAGGCCACGTCGCGCCAGCGCAAACTCGATGCCGCGCAGCGCGACGACAGTGTCCTGCAGGAGACCGGGATCCGTGCGCTGCGCCGCAAGCCCGTGTTCACCACGCCCAACGTGTACCTGCTGGGTGATCCCGCCGCCGGGAGCTCGTCCGTCCATGGCGTGGAGGGGGAGATCCCCGACGTGTCCGCGCCGCCGGGACCGGAAGCCGTGGTGCCGCAGCACTGTTACATCTGCAAGCAGAAGTTCACCACGATCCATCACTTCTACGATCAGATGTGCACCCCGTGCGCCGACTTCAACTTCCGGAAGCGCACGGAGTTGGTGGACCTGAGCGGACGGACGGCGCTGCTCACCGGCGGCCGCGTGAAGATCGGCTATCAGGCCGGCCTCAAACTGCTGCGCTGCGGGGCGCGGCTGCTGGTGACCACGCGGTTCCCACGTGATTCGGCCATGCGCTACGCCGCGGAGCCCGACTTCGAGCAGTGGAGCGACCGGCTGGAGGTGTTCGGTCTCGACCTGCGGCACACGCCCAGCGTGGAAGCGTTCTGCCGCGAGCTGCTGCAGACCGAACCGCGGCTGGACTTCATCGTCAACAACGCCTGCCAGACCGTGCGCCGCCCGCCGGCGTTCTATGCGCACATGATGGACGGCGAGACCGCGGCGGCCGCCACGCTCAGTCCCGGGGCGCGCAAGGTGCTGGGCGCCTACGAAGGGCTGCGCGGCGTCGAGCTGCTCCCCGACCCGCAGGGCGGTGCCCTCGTGTCACGTGGCGGTGCGGCGGGCGACGGTGCCCTCGCCCGCGTGGGGCTGACCCATGCGGCCGCGCTCTCGCAGGTCGCGCTGCTCCCCGACGATCAGCACGATCAGCAGGTGGTGGCCCAGCTGTTTCCGGCCGGCCAGCTCGATCAGGATTTGCAGCAGATCGATCTGCGCGACCGCAACTCGTGGCGGTTGCTGATGGACGAAGTGCCGAGTGTGGAGCTGCTGGAAGTGCAGCTGGTGAACGCGATCGCGCCGTTCCTGCTCAATGCGCGCCTCAAGCCGCTCATGCAGCGCACCGACAACCGAGACAAACACATCGTGAACGTGTCGGCGATGGAAGGGCAGTTCTACCGCAACAACAAGACCACGCGGCACCCGCACACCAACATGGCCAAGGCCGCGCTCAACATGATGACGCGCACCTCGGCGGCCGACTACATGCAGGACGGGATCCACATGAACAGTGTGGATACCGGGTGGATCACCGACGAGGACGTGGCGGAGATCGCGGCACGCAAAGTGGAGAACCATCGCTTTCACCCGCCGCTCGACATCGTCGACGGTGCGGCGCGCATCGTCGATCCGATCATTGCGGGGGTAGCCACGGGGCAGCATGTGTGGGGCCAGTTCCTGAAAGACTACGCGCCGACCGACTGGTAGCTGACAGGAAACGCGTCGTTGCCTGTCAGGCGTGTCAGGCGCCGCCCGACGCGCGTCTCATCCGCCGCGTGCACGTTGCGGCATGCTCGATACCCAGCCTGTTGCGCCCAACCTCAGCGACTACGATGACGCCTGCCGCCGTTTCACCTGGGCGCAGGCACGCACGGCGCTGACGGGGCTGCCGGACGGCGGACTCAACATGGCCTACGAGGCCGTCGGGCGACATGCCGCCGGCGCGCGGGCGACGCAGGTGGCGCTGCGCTTTCTGCGCCGCGACGGGTCCGTGCACGATCTCACGTACGCGGCCCTCGCCGTGGAGATCGCCCGCTTCGCCGGTGTGCTCGCGTCGCTGGGCGTGGCGCCGGGGTCGGCGGTGTTCGTTCTCGCCGACCGCGTGCCCGAGTTGTACATCGCGGCCCTTGGCACGCTGTGGCACGGGGGCGTGTTTGCACCGCTGTTCTCCGCGTTCGGTCCCGAGCCGATCAGGTCACGCCTCACCCTCGGCGAGGGGCGCGTGCTGGTCACGACCCCGGCGTATTATCGCGCGAAGGTGCAGCCGTGGCGCGCGGATCTGCCGTCGCTGCAGCAGGTGCTGCTGATCGGTGACGCGGCGGAGATCGCGGCGCTTCCCGACACGAAGGACCTCCGCGCACTGCTGGCGGCGGCTCCCACCGACACCGCCGTGGCCTCCACCACCGCCGATACGCTGGCCCTGCTGCACTTCACGAGCGGCACCACCGGACGCCCCAAAGGTGCAATGCATGTGCACGGCGCGGTCGTGGCGCACGCGGCCACCGGGCGGCTGGTGCTGGACCTGCACGATGACGACCTGTTCTGGTGTACCGCCGATCCCGGCTGGGTGACCGGCACCTCATACGGGATGCTCGCGCCGCTCGTGTGCGGCGTGACCAGCATCATCGACGAAGGCGACTTCGACGCGGCGCGCTGGTACCAGGTGCTCGAGACGCAGCGCGTGACCGTGTGGTATACCGCCCCCACCGCCATCCGCATGCTCATCCGTGCCGGCACGGCGCTGCCGAAGGCGTGCGACCTGCACGCGCTGCGCTTCGTGGCCAGCGTCGGGGAGCCGCTCAATGCCGATGCCGTGGTGTGGGGTGTGGACGCCTTCGGGCAGCCCATCCACGACAATTGGTGGCAAACGGAAACCGGCGGGATCATGATCGCGAACTATCGGGCGATGGCGGTGCGTCCCGGTTCGATGGGGCGTCCGCTCCCCGGGATCGAGGCGGCGATCGTGCACCGTGTAGCGTCCGGCGGGGTGGCGGTCGAGACGGCGCCCGGTGTGCAGGGCGAGCTGGCGTTGCGCGCCGGCTGGCCCTCGATGTTTCGCGGCTATCTGCACGACGACGCACGCTAC
>CANJOX010000164.1 GCA_947475795.1 Gemmatimonadota bacterium | reverse complement strand
GCCGTCCGCGCCAGCTCCACCAGCGTGGACGGCTCGGTGATCCCGTGATTGGCGTGCCCGTCGGTGAGGAGCACAATGCGGCGCGAGGAGCCGTCGAGGGTGCCCAGCAGCCCCTGCGCCTGCTCCATGTGCTGCCGCCCGCGCAGCCAGCCGCCGCTGAGGTTGGTGCTGCCGCCGGCGTCGATCTGCTGCAGCCGCGCCACCAACTGGTGCTGGGCGTCGCGCCGGGCCGGCGGTGCGATCACGTCGATGTCACTGTCGAAGGCGATCACCGACACCACGTCGTCGGGGTGCAGCCGTTCGGCGGCGCGGACCGAAGCCGCCTTGGCCGCGTCGAGGCGGTGACCGCCCATCGAGCCGCTGCGGTCGAGCACCAGGGAGAGCGCCAGCGGCGCGCGCAGGCGGTTGGTCGGAACCGTCCCGGCAATGGTCAGCAGGGCCCGCACCACCACGCCGTCGGGACCGTCGGGCGACGTGATGGGGTGGTGGTCGATCAGGAGATTGGCATCCATTGAAAAACTCCGCGTTGGAGGATGCGTTCATAGTGAGGAAGGGGTGTGACAGTCCCGTTTTTGATGGGGCAAAACGTCCGTCTTTCGGTGCGGAGAGCAAAAATGACGCTGAAATGACACCGCCATGACATGATCCAGGGCAATGAATGCCTTGCCGAACGTCTTGAAATCGCAGGATTCCGACCGACCAGTTTCGTTCGTGCTGAAAACGCTTGGCACGACGGAGCTGGTCGGTACGGGACCGGCGGGACCCGGCACCGAACGACTCCTCGGCGCCGGCAAGCCGCTTGCCCTGTTGGCATACTGCGCCAGCGCGCGCAACCGCGACCATTCCCGCGATCTGCTGGCCTCGTTGCTCTGGCCGCAGGCCGGCAGTGACCGCGCCCGACACAACCTCCGGCAAGCGCTCTGGCGGCTGCGGCGCGCCATCGGTGATGCCCTCGAAACCCGCGACGATGTCGTCGTCCGGCTGGACCCGTCGGTGGCCACCGACCGCGAGCAGTTCCTCGAGGCGGTCCACCGCGACGATGGCGCGGGGGCCCTGCAGGTCTATAGCGGTCCGTTTCTGGATGGATTGTCGCTCCCCGACGGTGATGCCTTCGAAGACTGGGCGGCGCTGGAACGCCGGCACCTCGAAGAGTCGCTGCTGCGGGTGGCCGAACCGTATCTACGCGACCTCGTCACCCGCGGGCGGCCGGCGCAGGGGCGCGAGGCGTTGGATCGCCTGCTGCAGGTGGCCCCCGCGCACCCCGAGGCGCGACGGATCGCCGTCGACGTGCTGCTACTGCTGGGGGATCGTGGGGCCGCGCGGCGCGAAGCCGAGGTGCTCGAGCAGCTGGCGCGCGCGGAGGAGGCGCCGCTGTCCGCGCGTGCCGCGGCGGCGGTGGCACAGGCGCGTGAGAGCGACGGACCGGGGGCACCGGTGGGAGGCGAGCACGCCGGCGACGCCGTGATGCAGGTGACCCTCGATCTGGTGGGACGCGAAGACAGTTTCACCGTCGTGCTCGCGGCGTGGAGCCGCGCCCGGGCGGGCGTCACGCAAATTGTGTCGATCACCGGCGGGGCTGGGATCGGCAAGAGCCGCCTGCTGTCGGCCATCGCGGGGCGCTGTCAGGGGCGGCGGGGGCGGGCGGTGACCGTGCGCGCCAATCCCGGTGAACGGGAGGTGCCGTTCGGCTTCGCGGCGGCGATCGCGCACGCGCTAGCCTCGCAACCTGGCGCCGCCGGCATCAACACCGACAGCGCCCGCGAGCTGGTGGCCCTCGATCCGGGGCTGGCCAGTGTCTTCGCCGTCACCCCGTCGCCGATTGAAGGGGGCGAGGCGGTGCGACGCCGCGCCCTCGCCCTCTACGACCTCATCTCGGCGATCGCCGAACAGGACCCGCTCGCCCTCCTGCTGGACGATCTGCACTGGGCCGACACCGCGTCCCGCCAGCTGATGGCGATCGTGATGGGGCGCAGCACCGATCTGGCGCTCATGGTGGTGGCCACGTCGCGCGGCGGGGCCGCCGGGCTCGTGGAACATCGGGCGCTGGTGTCGTTGCCGCTGGTGCCCTTGGCACACGAGGCCGTCATCGATGCTATCCGGAGCAGCGGCGAATGGCCGGAGCACGAGGAGGCCCAGCACTTCATCACGGCCGTGGCCGACGCCTGCCAGGGCATGCCGCTGGGGGTCGTGGAACGCCTGTCGCTGGCGCAGGAGCGAGGCGATCTGTTGTGGCGCGAGGGACGCTGGAGCTCGCCCGACTGGACGCGCGCTGCACGGGAGTCGGCCATCGCCTCACCCCTCGACCACCGGCTGCGCGCCTGCGGCGACGACGAGCGGGGGCTGCTGGCCATCTTTGCCGTGGCCGGCACCCCGCTCACGCCCGACACGCTGGCGGCTTGCGCCCCCGATGCCGCCGTGGCGCTGCGCGGCCTCGAGGCCAAGGGCTTTGTGCTGCGCGAGAACGACGAGTGGCAGCCGTCGCACGACGTGGTCCTCGAGCGCACGCAGGCCCTGTGCTCCGCCGAGGAGCTGCGCACCGCGCGCCGGACACTGGCCGCCGCGCTGGCGGCGTCGGCCCGACACGAAGGCTTCGCCACCGCCGTGCGGCTCTATGTCCGCGCGCACGACGATGCGCGGGCCGCCATCGTGTTCGAACGGATCGTGGCGCGCGCACGCCGCAGCGGCGATCCGCGCCACGCGCAGGACCTGCTGGGCGACACCATCGCCGAGGTACTGCCGGCGGCGCGCGTACGTACCCTGCTCTCGCGCGTCCCGGTGTGGCAGCGCGTGCCCTCGGTACGCGCGCGCGTGGTCGCGATCGCCGCCTTACTCGTTGCCATGGTGACGATGGGCATGGCCTGGTCCGCGATCCGGGTGCCGTCGCTCACGCTGGCGCAGACGGCGGCCACGTTCTATGTCGCTAATCAGTTTGCCGAGGGTGCCATGCGTCCCACACCCGCGCTGATCGTACAACTGGGTGACGCGCGCCCCGACGACCCGCCCACCATGGTACGTGTCCGCGCGTTGACGAACGGTGCGGAGATCCTGGCGGGCGATTCCGTGCTGTCGGACAGCGGCATGGCGTCGTTCGGCACGTTACGGCTGCGCGTGCGCGACGATGCGGTCGCCTTGCGGTTCGAAGCCGACGGCTATCGCTCGGTGGACTTCGTCCTGCCGCGCGTTGCCACTAGCATCGCCGGCGGCGTCGATGCCGGCTCGATGCGCATCCTCGATGGTCGGCTGGCCGGTCAGCCGGTCACCACATCGCGGGCCCGCATCGAGGTCGCCCCCGGCGCCGCGATCGATGGGCTGGTGCAAATCGAGTACAACGCCCAGTGGAGTGCGGCCTCGGTGTGGCTGGCGGTGAGCCCCACGTGGGGAGACGCGGCGATCGTGGGACAGGATTTGTATCCAGCCGCCACCCCGGTGCGCCGCGAGGTCATTGATATCCCGATCGCGAAGCAGGCGCCGCGTACGCCGGGGCGCTACTGGATCCTGATGGCCATCGCGGCGGAACCGTCCGGCGGCTTCATCCTGTCGCGAACGAATTGGACGGTGGGCACGCCGGTGTGGGGCGACGGCAATGACCTCGCCTCGCTCCCCGACAGCGTGATCCTGGAGGCGCAGCGCCGTGGCATGATCCTCACGAAGGTGGCGTATCCGCGAGGACAGGAACACGACGACAGAAACTGTGAACGCAGCACCAACCCCGACGCGCGGCCAACGTTCGACTACTGCAACAACCCGCTCGCGATGACCGCCATCGAAGTGATCGTGCGCTAACCGGCGTCAGTCGTCCGGCGAGTGTTTCATCACGCTCTCGATTTTCGGCAGCACCGACACGATGCGCCCCAGAATCAGGATCGTGAACGCCACCGCCACGAGCCCCTGCATCGCACTCACGAAGCGGGCCGTGCCCACAGGCCGGATGTCGCCGTAGCCGATGGTGAGTTGCGTGACCACGCTGAAGTAGATCGCGTCGAGCCACGTCTCGGCACCGGCGAGCTGCTCGAGCATGGTCACGTACACGATGCCGAAGCAGATGAGCAGCTCGAGATAGTTCAGAAAGCTGAGCACCAGCGTGCGCACCGCCGACGAGATCACGATGCGCTCGTCGGTACGTAGCTGGTCGAACACACTCAGGTTTACCGACGACTGAAAAATGTCGAGAATGCGGATCGTGGCGAGCACCCGCGGAATCCACAGCGGCCACCCGGCCTCGAGCTCGGCAAACACCAACAACAGCATCTCGATCGCGAACCACGTGAGGATGTACAACTCCTTGCGGCGCGACCGGATCGCCGTGGCCGCCTTCGGGTTCTGCCGGAACGCCTCGGAGTTCACGTGCGCCACGCGGCTTCCCCCCGCCACACGACTGGGCGAAAGCTGGTGCAGGAACCAGAACACACGCTCGAAAAACCACGTGATGATCGAGTAGTCGCGCAGCTGTTTCCCGAGCAGGCGGCGGCGCATCAAACGCCCCGCCGCGTGCGCCGCATCGTGGCCCGCAGGGCAAGACCGGTCATCACGAGGCCGAATCCGATCAGCACGATGCCCCACACGAGATTGATGTTCACCCCCGCCGACGGCAGGTACATCGCCGGGTCGGCGTTTGTCATGACGCCGAACACGGTGAGGATGGCGCCGAGCAGCAGGAACAGCAGGCCGATCGGCAGGCGAAGGTCCAGTGCGGAAGAGGCACTCATGGGTCGGCGTCCGATGTGAAAAAGAAGGAGGGCGCTTAGAAGAAGAGTACGTTGAGCAGCCCCATGCCGACCAGCACGGCCAGCGCAAACACCGACGGCTTCTGATACCAGTGGCGCACGTCGTCCACCGGCTTGGGTGTCAGCGAGTACACCAGCCCTTCGAGTTCGGTGTCCGACCGTGGCGCCGTCAGCAGGCTGACCACGATGGTGACCACGAAGCAGGTGGTGAAGGCCGCGATCGCCGTCCAGAACGTCTGCGCCATTTCACTGGGGTACGTCAGCAGCGTGTCGAGGTATCCACCCTTCACCCCGGGCGATGAGCCCGCCGCGAGGGAGATGCCATGATGAATGGCGGGCGCGACCGTGCCGGCCACGAGCCCCCAGAACGCGCCGTGTCCCGTGCTGCGCTTCCAGAACATGCCCAGGGCAAACGTGGCGAACAGCGGCGCGTTTACGAACGCGAACACGAGCTGCAGGAACTCCATGATGTTATTGAACGCCCCCGCGACATACGCGGCGGCGACCGACAGCGCGATCCCTCCCACCGTGGCCACGCGTCCCATCCACAGGTAGTGATCGTCGCTGCCGTTGGGCTTGAGATGCGCCTGATAAATGTCGTAGGTCCACACGGTGTTGAACGCGGTCACGTTGCCCGCCATCCCCGCCATGAACGACGCGATCAGCGCGGTCAGACCGAGCCCCAGCATGCCCGTCGGGAAGAGCTTCACCAGCATCATGGGCGTGGCGAGATCGTAGTCGAGGACCACATGGCCCAGGCTGTCCATGAGCGGCGTGCCGGCCGCCGTGAGCTTGGCCGGAATCACGTGGTCACCCATCGCCAGCGCAATCATCCCCGGCACGATCACGAGGAACGGGAAGAGCATTTTCGGCACGGCCGCGATGAGCGGCGTGCGGCGGGCGGCGGTCATCGAGTTGGCGGCCATGGCGCGCTGCACCACGAGAAAGTCGGTGCACCAGTAGCCGAACGACAGCACGAAACCCAACCCCATCACCATGCCAAACCACTCGATACCGATCGCATTGGTGGCGGCCGATCCCATCCCCTGCCACACGTTCGTGTACGCATACTCGGGCAAACCGCGCGCCGTGGCGGCGGTGGCCAGCTTCGCCGTCATGCCGTTCCAGCCGCCCACATTCTTGAGCCCGATCCACACCAGCGGGGCGAAGCCGAAGACGATCATGAAGAACTGCAGCACTTCGTTGTAGATGGCGCTCGTGAGACCGCCCAGCAGCACGTAGGCCAGGACGATGCCGGCCGAGATCATCACGCTGGTATCGAAGTCCCAGCCCAACAGCAGGTTGAGCAGCTTGCCCATCGCGTACATCGACACACCGCTCGAGAAGACCGTCATCGCCGCGAACGCGATGGCGTTGAGCGTGCGTGTTTTCTCGTCGAAGCGCAGCCGGAGATACTCGGGGACGGAGCGCGCCTTCGACCCGTAGTAAAACGGCATCATGAAGATGCCCACGAACACCATCGCCGGGATGGCCCCGATCCAGTAGAAATGCGCCGTCGCCAGGCCGTACTTGGCGCCCGAGGCGCCCATGCCGATCACTTCCTGCGCGCCCAGATTGGCCGACAGGAACGCGAGCCCGGTGACCCACGGCGGCAGCGAACGCCCCGATGTGAGGAAGTCGTTCGAGGTGCGCATCGCGCGGCGCAGCGCCCAGCCGATACCGAGCACGACGGCGAAGTAGATCGCCATCACGACATAGTCCAACGCGGTAATCTGAGTCATGGTGGTGCTGGAGTGATCGGCGATGGCGTTCTTCGTCGTGTGCCATCCAACATCCCCGTCTCCGTCATGTCAAGATTATTATCCATCTATGCTGTTCCCCCGCGCTGCCGGCATCCTGCTGCATCCCACCTCGCTCCCGTCTCGCGGCGGCATCGGGGATCTCGGTCCCGATGCGTTCCGCTTCGTCCGGTGGCTTGCCGACGCCGGCATGAAGATCTGGCAGGTCCTCCCACTGGGCCCAACGGGATACGGCGACAGCCCGTACCAGTGCTTCTCGGCGTTCGCCGGTAATCCGCTGCTGATCCACGTGCCCGATGCCGCAGCATGCGGGCACGAGGGGATATCCGCGTCGGCCGAGACATGCGACTTCGCCACCGTGATCCCGGCCAAACGCGCGCGCCTCAACGCGTGGCTCGACACGTTGCCGTATGACGACGCCGTGCACCGCTTCGTACGTCAGCAGGAGTCATGGCTGC
>CANJOX010000163.1 GCA_947475795.1 Gemmatimonadota bacterium | reverse complement strand
GGTCTCGTCCACCTTGACCTTCGTTTCCAGCACACTCATGTCACTGATCGTCATGAGCGTGGCCGCATCCTTGTTGAGCGTGCCCATGATGGCCGTTTCGCCCTCTTCCACGTTGAGCCGGGTGATCTTTCCGCTCATGGGCGCGACGATCGTGGTCCGGTTCAGCGCCTGACGCGCATCGCGCACCGAGGCCACGGCCTGGTCTACGCTGAAGCTCGCCGCGGCGGCCAACTCCTTATTCACATCGGCCTGCGTCTTGAGCTGCTCGAGCTGCTCGTCGCTCACGAGTTCCGGCGACTGCTGCTTGATCTTGAGGGAGCGCTCGTAGTTGCGCTGCGCTTGCAGCAGGCTGGCGCGCGATTGCGCGGACTGGGCGCGCGACGACGCCAGAAAGGCCTCGGAGCGCTGCAGTGCAGCGGTGACCTGCTCGGGGTCGATCTGGAGCAGGAACTGCCCCTTCTTGACCACGTCGCCTTCCTTGACGGCGAGCCGCACGATCTTGCCCGTGACGTCGGCCGACACATCGACCTTGGTGCGCGGCTGGATCTGGCCGCTTGCGGTTACCGAGGCCACGAGGTCGCGCGTTTCGACGGCTTCGATGCGCACTTCCACCGGCTTGACGCTGTTCTTCTTCGCGCTCAGGAATGCCAGCGCGGCGATGCCCGCCACGACCACGCCACCAATCCCGATCTTCACACCTTTCGTCATGACTGCTCTCTGTTAGCGGATGGGCCGGCCGACGGCGTTTTCAAGCGCGGCGAATGCCCGTTGGACATCGTAAATAGCGGTGATGCGATCGGTCTCAGCGCGTTCGTAGTCCCCACGCGCCTGCACGAGATCGACAATGCTGATGGCGCCGACGCGGTAGCGCTCCTGCGCCAACGACAAGGCCGTGCGCGCCGTCCGCACGTTCTGCTCCTGCAGTACCACGGTCTGCTGGGCCGTGCTCAGCGAGAGGGACGCCGCGGTCACGTCGGCGGTGATGCGCAGCTCCTGGGCGCGCACGTCGTTCTGCGCATTCCGGCGCTGTACGCTGGCCTGCTCGACCTGCTGCTCCCGGCGGAAGCCGTTGAAGACGGGCAGCGAAAAGCTGGCGGACAGGCTGTACGGATTGCGCGTGAAATCGAACGGATACTTGCCCTGCGCGGCGCGGATGGCGGCTTCCTGCGCCGTCGAGAACGTGATCGCGTTGCACTGCGCCAGGTTGTTGGTCAGTCCGAGACGGTCACGCACTTCCTCCGTGCGGATGCACGAGGCCTTGCCGGCCAGCGTGCTCGTCTGGCTCTGGTTGATCAACAGTCCGGTATTGGTAAAACGATTCGTGAAGGCGGACACGTTCGCCGAGAGGGACATCGACGGGTAGTAGGCGCTGCGCGCCGACGCTTGCGAGCGGCGCGCGGCCTCTTCGCGGGCGCGGAAGGCGCCGAGCGCCGGGTTCGAGCGCCGGGCGAGGTCCATCACGGCCGCCAGATCGATGACCGGAGGCGTGGGGAGCGCCGGGTCGAGCTTGGCGTCGGGGGTGGGGTCGATGCCGATCTGCTGGAACAGCCGGACAATTTCGATGGCGGCCTGGTTGCGCGTGTTCAGCGACGCGACGCGCTGCTGGCCGTCGGCGACTTCCGCACGCTGCACATCGAGCTGGGTGCCGGAACCGACCTGCAGGCGAGCGCGGGCCAGCTGCAACTGGGTCTGCGTGGTGGCCTGCAGGGTGTCCTGCAGCGAGGCGCGGGCCTGCGCCTGGAGCGCGGTGAGGTACTGGTTGGTGACATCGTTGCGCACGCGCTGTTCGGCGGTCGCGATGTCCGCCTCCGTGGCGTTCTGATTGGCGAGGATCGCGCGCCGGTCGTTGATCGACGCCATCGACACATTCAGCGAGGCCGAGACGCTGGCATCAGTGGACAGCTGGTCGTTGGTGGAGCCGAATCCCTGCCCCTGGAAAAAGGTCTGGCGACCTTCGCGATAGCCGCCGCCCATGCTGGTGTTCACGTTGGGCAGGAAGGCCCCGTTCGCGGCGCGCACGGCGGCGGCGGCCGTACGCCGGGCGTTCGTGGCGCTTTGCAGCGCGGGATTGTTGCGCCGCGCCAGCGCGAGGGCGTCGGTGAGGGTCAGAACGGCACCCGGGGCGGGCGCTTGCGCGAGGGCGGGTGCCGGAAGGGCCCCGCCGACGGCCAGGCCAAGCGCAAGCGCGACAGCGTGAATTCTCATAGGGAGCAAGCGGGTGGAAGACAAAGTCTTGATGGCGTACGCGCCACGGACCATGATGGTTTCATGAAATTGGACCGATGGGTCCGGACGTTCGCGGGCGGTGTCAACGCGGGACATCGTCGCGGATCGCCTCGAGGCGGCGGGCCGGAATCGACAGGCGAAGCAATCGCCCGTCGGCGTCGGTCCAGACCAGCCGGCGATCACCGTCGCCGACTACCACCCGCCACCGACGGGCTTCGCGTCGTCCACCCGCCAGTGTGATCGTGTCCGACGCCGTCTCGAGGACGACGCGCACGGCACCCTGACCGTTGGCCGTCGGGGTGAGGCTCGGCAGGGTCACGCCGCTGTCCACGGCGAGCGCCCGGTTGTACACCAGCAGCGCGTACTGGACGACGCCGTCGTCTTCCACCACCACCGCACCCGGGCGCAGCAAGTACTCGCGTGCCGCTTCGCCGGTGGAGCTGCGCGCGAGCGTCGCAAAGCGCCCCCGCACACGCTGACCGCCCAGCCGCAGCGTCACATCGGCCCCTTGGCGCGCCTCGACGGAGTAGCGCACCGGCGTCCCGGCGGAATCCGTCTCGAGGCGCATGGCCACGCGGCGATCGCCGATGGCGGACTCGGATCGGACTTCCAGTGTGCCGCCGTCCGGCGACTGCACGCGTTGCACCGAAAACTGTTCACGCCCCGCGCGCTGCCCATTGATCACCAGCGTAAAGCTGCCGACGTCGAGGCGGCCGGGTTGCGCGATCGGCGCCGCCGGCCGCGACGCGGCGAGCAGCAGGAAGATCACGGGGAGCACGATCGGCCGGACGAGCCGAGGAACGGAAAACGCGGGCATCGTGGAAAGATAACAGAACCGGGCGCTCCCCTTCGCCAGACGGGGGAAAGCGGGGTATTGTGGGCCATGTTCTCCGGTGCGCGCCTCGCGCGATCTGATTCGTGGCCTGTCGGATGGGTCGCGGCGGCCTCGACGGCGCTCGTGGCCGCCGCGTGGTGGCAGCAGGATCCGGCGTGGGCGTCGCTCATCGTCGCGGCCCTCGCGACCGGTGCGGCGGCGTGGCGGCTGCCCACGGTGCGACGGCCGCGGGTCTTTGCGGCTGGCACGGTGCTGTTGCTCGCGATCACGGTCGCGCTCGCGGTGGTCGAAACCGTCACGCTGTCGTCGGTGCGGCGCGACTGGGCCGCGTGGTCGGCCGGCGAGCGTGAGGATCGGGCGCAACGGGTGGCCGCGCGGCTGACTGAGGTGGCGGCCACGCTGCGCCGCGTCGCCGAGGCGCGCGTCAGCGACGAGGCCGTGGGTGACACGCTGGCAGTGGCAGCTGCGCCGTTGCCTGGCGATGTGGAGTCGGCGCTGCTGGTGTTCCGTGACGGCCGGCTGATCGCGCGGGCCGGTCAGATGCGCACGCCGATTGGCGCCGGGGGGGCGGTGGGGGTTCGGCTCGTGGAGGGCGCGTTTCACACGTCGCTCGTGGCGCGGGCGCGATCTGACGACGGACGCCTGGACGCGGTGGCGGTGGCGCTGGTGGCCTCCGCGCCGCCCGCCGACCGGTTTGCCCGTCCGCTCCTGAGCCGGGTGTGGGGGCGCACCGACGTGGCGCACACGATCGTTGAATCGCCGGACTCCACGAGCGTCGCCCCCGGGTCCACAGTCGTCGTCGTCCCGGAGGGACGGAGCCGGCTGGCGCGGGTTCGTGCGCTCGACTTTCTGGAGGGGGAGACGCGGCTGGCCTTGCTGCAGCGCGCCCGCGCCCGCACCAATCTGAGCCTCGGACTCGCCCTGCTGTGTCTGCTCGTCAGCGCGTGGCGACGGCCTGCCACCACGGGGCAGCGGGTGGCCGTGGCCGCCGCGGCGTTGCTCGCGATCGCGGTGGCGCCGCTCACCGCGCTGTCCAACGTGTCCCCGCTCTTCGATCCGGCCAGTTACTTCGCGGCCATGGGAGGGCCGCTGACCTCCAATGTCGCCGCGCTGCTCATGAGCGTCGCGCTCGCGCTGGCGGTGCTGCTGCTGATGCTGCGTCGGCCAGGGCGAGCGCTTCCCCGTCTGCCCGCACTGGTGGCACTCGCGGCCGTGGCGGTCGGTGGTCCCGTGTTGCTGCGTGATCTGGCGCGCGGTATTGCGGTGCCGGCCGCCGGGGCCGGATTCAGCTTGTGGGCGGCGTGGCAACTGGCCCTCGCGTTGGCTGGGGTGGCAGTCCTACTGATCGGGGCCACCGCCGGTCGCGCCGCACTGGGCGCCCGTCGTGGCCTGCCCGCGACGTGGGCGCCAGTGCTCGCACTGCTGGTTGCTGTGGCGGCACCGGTCCTCTGGGATGCCCCCGGGGAGTGGCCCGCGTGGTACCCGGCGCTGTGGGTGGTGGCCTCGGTCGCGCTGGCGTCGACCCGTCGCGGGGTGGGGCAGGTGGTGGCCGCGGCCATCGTGGCCGGGAGCGCCGCCGCGACCCTGACGTGGGGGGGCACGGTGCGGGCGCGGATGGACCTCGCGCAGCATGATCTGGAACGCATCTCGGCGGTGGACGAAAACGCATCCCGGCTGCTGGAGCGGCTCGCCGTGGCGATGCGCGACGAGGTGCGGCCGGTGCGCAGCGCCGACGCGCTGTTGCGGCGGTACGCCGCGAGTGAACTGGCGCTGGCCGGCTATCCGGCGCGACTCGCACGCTGGGCGCCCGGTGAGCTCACCGTGCCGGTGTCGGATCTCGCGCTCGCCCCCGTGAACGACACGATCGGTGCGCAGGCCATCATCGCGGACATGGCGCGCGAGAGCGGCAACGTGGAAATCCGCGCCGTCGGGGATGGGCCGACGACGCTGCTCGTGGCGGCCGTACCCGCTCCCGACGGCGTGGTCACCACGATCACGGTGCCACCGCGCACGCGCCTGCTGCCGGTCGATCCGTTTGCCGCCTTTACGGGGGTCACCGGCGCGCGTGGCACCGCCGCGCCGTACCGTCTGGCGCTGGCGCCGCCCCTGGCCGGTGACACGGTCGCGCATCCGCTCGCCTGGCGCCGTCGTGGCGACGTGATGCATGGCGACGGCGTCACCGGTGAGGGGATCGACGTGCGGCGCGTGCACGTCGAGGTCGCGCTCGGGACGCTCGAAGCTTTATTGCCACGAGGCGCGCTGCTGATCGCCCTCGATGTCCTCGTGGTGATTGTGCTCTGGTCGGCCACCGCCCTGGCCGACGGCGCGTTCGGCCGCCTGCTACGCCTGCGCCGGGCCCGCTGGTCGCGGTCGTACCGCGTCCGGCTGAGCGGTGCGCTCCTGACCTTCTTCGTGGCCCCCGCGGCGGTGTTCTCGGCGTGGGCCTGGTATCGGCTGCAAGACGACGATCGCGCGGCCCGCGAGCTGTTGGTGCGGGAAACGCTGCGCGTCGCGGCCGCCGAGGTTGAGCAGCGTGCCTTGGAGACGGCGCCGTCCAGTACCGGGGCGCCGTTATTTCTGTACCGGGATGGGCAGCTGAGCGCGGCCAGTGCGGCACTGCTCGATGCACTCGCGCCGCTCGGCCGGTTGCTGCCGGTGACGCGGCCCACCGACGACGCTGGCATCGACGACCTCTTCACGACCCAGCGCCTTGCCGTCGGCCAGCGGCAGGCCCTGGTCGGCTTCCGCGTGCTTCCGACCGGTCCGGTCGAGCTCGTGCTCGCCACGCCGGCGCGCGGCGACGAATTCGCCCTTGATGCCCGACGGGAAGATCTGGGCATCTTGCTGCTGTTTGCGTCGCTCATGGGCGCCCTCGCCGCGATCTGGTCCAGCGGCCTCGCGGCGCGCGCCCTCGCGCTCGCGGCCGGACGGGAGGTGCCGACGCTGGGAGCGGCACCGGCCACCGAGTTCGCGCCCGTGTATCGCGCCTTCGGCCGGATGGCCGGCGATCTGGCGGCCAGCCGAGCGGCGCTCGAGGCCGCGCAACGCCGCACGGAGGCGGTGCTGCAGCATGTGGCCAGCGGTGTACTGGCCCTCCGCACGCAGGATGCACCGGTCGTGACGGACCACGCCGTCGAGATCCTGATTGCGAACCCGCGCGCCGAAACGATGCTCGGTCTCTCGTTGCACGGGATGCCGACCTCGCTGGCGGTGCTGTCGTCCACGCTCGCGCCGCTGGTGGACCGATCGGTGGCCTTCCTCGCCGGCACGCTCGACGAGGATGCCTTTGAACTGCTGGTGCTCGGGCGGCAGATGCGGGCCAGGCTCACCCGGTTGCCGCACGGCGCCGTGCTCACGCTCGATGATGTCACGGAGCTGGCCACCGCACAGCGCGTCCTGGCGTGGGGCGAGATGGCGCGGCAGGTGGCCCACGAAATCAAGAACCCGCTCACGCCCATCCGGCTCGGCGTGCAGCATCTGCGGCGCGCGTATCGCGACCCGCGTGGCGACTTCGGCACGATCCTCGAGACGAACGTCTCGCGCATTCTGGCCGAAATCGATCACCTCGACGAGATCGCGCGCGCCTTCAGCCGCTACGGCACGGCGCCCACCGATCGCGTGCCGCCGGAGCCGGTCGACGTGGTGGCGGTCGTGCAGGATGTGATGGCGCTCGAACGGCTGGGCGATCATGGCGACGGTGAGGACGGTATTCGCTGGGACTTTGGGGCACCGGAGTCCGGAGGCGAGCCGTCGCGGGCACCGGCCGTGGCCCTCGCGCAGCGTGACGAGTTGCGCGACGTCGTGCTGAACGTGCTCGAAAACGCACGGCTGGCGCACGCCTCGATCGTGTCGGTGCAGCTGTCGTCCACGGCCACGCACGTCGTGGTGGATGTGACGGAT
>CANJOX010000162.1 GCA_947475795.1 Gemmatimonadota bacterium | reverse complement strand
CCCGTGTAGAGAATCGTGCGCGGGTCCACGCCACGGATGTACCAGAAGCGCGTGACCAGAATGCCGCGCTCCGTGTTCTTCACCATGTCGGCGATGCTCGTGGTGCCGCCCAGCATGCGCAACGAACGCGCACCGCCGCCGCCACCACCACCGCCACCACCGCCGGCACGTGTGGGAGGCACACCCTGCTTCTGCGCCCAGAACCGATCGTAGTTGAGGTTCTTCACCACGCCGTTCTCGATCCACGTGACTTTCTCGAGCGGCATGCCGTCGCCGTCGTAACCGCCGCTCGTGCTCGGCGAATCGGCCGGGTCGGTGAGCAGCGTGACACGCTCGTCGACCACCTTGAGCCCGATCTTGTTGCCGCCGCCCGGCTTCGAGAAGAACGACCGCCCTTCATCGGCGGAGCGCGCCTGCATCGCCCCGGCGATCAACTGCACGAGATTGCCCACCGCCGTGGGTTCGAGGATCGTGGTGTAGCGCCCCGGTTCGATCGCCACCGGGTTGCGCGAGTCCTTGGCCTTCTGCACTGCCGTCGCGGCCACACGTGCCGGGTCGAGATCGGCGAACGTGTTGCCGTCGGTGCACGCCCAGCCGGAGCCGGTGCCGTCGGGCGAGCGCACGGTGGTCGTCATGGTCACCGACGAACTCGAGTCGTACGCAAACAACCCCTTCGAGTTGGCCAGGGCCGACGCACCGGCACGGCATTCGATGAAACCGGTCGCGATCAGCTCGGCGGCGCGCGCCAGTTCCGTCACGATCTTCGACGCGGCGGCACGCTCGGTGGGCGTGGGCAGCGTGATGCTGCGCTCGCGCGGTGCTGGATACGTCTGCGCCCCGAGCTCCGGCATGCGCTCCGGATTGGGCGGCACCAGCTTGGCGATCTCGTACGCCTGCTTCGCCGCCGCGGCCAGCGACGCTTCGTCGAGACGGTTGGTGTTCACGCTCGCGGCGCGATTCCCGGCGTAGGCCGTGATCGTGACCTGCGTGTCCTGATTCTCACCCGACGTGGTCACCTGATTCAGCGCGAAGCGCGTGTCCGCGCGGGCAGCGCTGTTGATGGACACGCGGGTTTCTTCCGCCGGCGAGTTGCGCAGCGCGCGCTGGGCGATCTCCTGTGCCTCGGCGCGCGTGAGGATGCCGGCCGGTGCGTACAGAGAACGGGGGCCGAAGTCGCTCATGCCCTCCTCCCGGTGTTGATGATGTTGGTCTGCTGGAAGAGCGACGGCACGCAGCCGTGGCTCACGGAATTGGACTGCCCCGGCTGCCCCTTGGCGTCGCCGAACGCCCCGCCGAGTTCGTAGCTCTTCTGGCCGCCGATCGCCTTGAGCGACTTCCAGAATTCGGGCGTGCGGAACTGATACGCCACGTCCTTGAGCTGGCCCACGATCTTGCCACCCTTCACTTCGTAGAAGATCTGGCCGGCGAACTGGCCGTTGTAGCGCTGCTGATCGATCGAGAACGAGCCGTCGCCCACAATCGCGATGCCCTTGTCCATCTTGCCGATCATGCTGTCGAACGTGTCGTCGTTGTTCCCCGGCACCATGCTCACATTCGGCATGCGCTGGAACTGCACGTCGGCCCAGCTCTGCGCATACGAGCAGCCGTACGAGCGCACCGGCTTGCCGACACTTGTGTAGTAGTCGGTCATCATCGTGGCCTGCTCGCGCGTGGTCTGATAATCCACGAACACGCCGTTCTTGATGATGTCGAACTTCACCGGCTTCACCGCTTCGTCATCCCAGCCAATGGCGCCGAGTGATCCCTTCTGCTCACGGTCGCCCACGATGTTCAGCAAGTCCGATCCGATGCGCAGCTTGCCCAGCACCTGCGCCGGCGGCGCGATGAAGCTCGTGCCCGCGTAGTTCGCCTCGAAACCGAGCGCGCGATCGAGCTCGGTGGGGTGCGCGATCACTTCGTGCACCGTGAGCCACAGGTTCGACGGGTGCAGCAGCAGGTCGTAGCGCCCCGGCTCCACCGGCTTCGCGCTCAGCTTCTGCACGGCCAGCTCCGCCCACTTGGGCGCGCGTTCGGCCATCTTCGAATTGATCACCCACTCGTAGCCCAGTCCCATCGGCGCGATTTCGCTGCTCTGCACCGTCTGGAAGTCCGAGAAGTCAGCCGACACCGCCGTGATCGACATGCTCGGCGACGTGCGATAGATCGTCTGCACCAGGAAGGAGCCGTCGCTGGTCATCAGCGACTTTTCTTCACGCAGAAAGAACATGCTCGACGTGACGTTGCGCACGCCCTTCACCGCGAGCGCCGATTCGTTGGCGGCGAGCAGCAGGGCCACCTTGTCGGTAATGGCCACGGTGAACGGATCGGTTTCGATGGGGCTCTTCCACTCGCCCACCTGATTGCCGGGCGTGGGGGCAAGCTGCACGGGACGCAGCTGGCTGGCGCGATTGGCGCGCGCCTGCTCGAGCGCGGCCCGGGTGGCGTTGGCCACCGAGTCCTTATCGAGGCGGCTGGTGGCGGCGAAACCCCACGCGCCATCCACGAGGGTGCGCACACCGAGGCCGAACGTGTCGGTGTCGCTCACGCCCTGCACGATACGGTCGCGGGTGTTCACGTTCTGCTGGCGACGGGCCGCTACGCGGACGTCGGCGTACGACGCCCCGCCCGATTTGGCCACGTCGATGGCGGACTGCATCAGGGCCTTGATGGCGGGATCGTCGGCCGACGGCAAGTCGGACGAAATCAGGCCGGGGGCGGCGATCAGCGAGGCGGAGGGAGAGAGCGCGGAGGCCGATCGCGTAGCGACCAGACCGCCGGCGGCCACAGCGGCGCTGGCCTTGAGGAAATCGCGGCGGGAGCGTGTCATGAGCAGATCATGAGCAGGGCGGGAGAAATCGTGAGAGCAGCGGGGCGCCGCCCGACGATGAGCGACCAGCAACGACGAGGGCTGGCCCTTCAACATACGCCGAAAGTACGCGTTCGACACGCGTCCGGTCAGGCGCGCTAGATTCCGGTGGGGCGCCTGCGGGCGGCCCCCATCGCCAACTTCACGATCTTTCGGCTGGAGCGCTGTCGATCATGTCCCTGCACCGTGTCCTCACGTTGTCCGGCCTTCTCGTCGCCACGGCGGCGACCTCGCTTCACGCGCAGCCGCGCTTCTCCGCGCCGGGCGCGCCGACCACCTTGACCCCCGCGCAGCGTGACGCGCGCGCGATCTACCAGGAGATGGTGGAGATCAACACCGCCGACTCGGTGGGCTCGGTCACACGCTCGGCGCAGGCGCTCGCCGCGCGCTTCACCGCCGCGGGTTTCCCGGCGGCCGACATCCACCTGGTGGGACCGGCCGATGCCCCCGCCAAGCAGAACCTCGTGGTGCGCTACCGCGGGAAGGGACGCGGTAAGCCGATCCTGCTGCTCGCCCACCTCGACGTGGTGCAGGCCAAGCGCAGCGACTGGGCCAACGACCCGTTCGTGATGCGCGAGGAAAACGGCTACTTCTTGGGGCGCGGGGTGGCAGACGACAAATCGATGGCCGCCATTCTCGCCGCCAACGTGCTGCGTTACAAGCAGGAAGGGTGGGTACCCGAGCGCGATCTCATTCTCGCACTCACCGCCGATGAAGAGGGTGGGCGGCAGAATGGGGTGAGCTGGATCATCGCCAACCGGCGCGAGCTGCTCGATGCCGCGTATGCGATCAATGAAGGGGGCGGTGGCACGCTGGGACCGGACGACAAGCCGCTGTTCCACTCCATTCAGGCGGCCGAAAAGGTCTACACCGATTTCACGCTCACCGTGCTGAACACGGGCGGTCATTCGAGCGTACCGCGCAAGGACAACGCGATCTACTCGCTGGCGTCCGCGCTCACCCGCATTCAGGGTTACACGTTCCCGGTGGAGCTCAACGACGTCACGCGCCCCTTCTTCGAGGAGACCGCCAAGGTCGAGATGCCGTCGCTCGCCGCCGCCATGCGCGCGTTGGTGGCCAACCCGAGTGACACGGCCGCCGCGCGCATCATCTCCACCGACCCGCGCTATGCGTCGATGCTGCGCACGACGTGCGTCGCCACCATGCTGGCCGGCGGCCACGCGCCCAATGCCTTGCCGCAGACGGCCACGGCCAACGTCAACTGCCGTATCGCGCCCACCAGCAAAGCCTCGCAGGTGAAAGCCGTGCTCACCAAGGTCGTCAACGACTCCACGGTGCAGTTCAGCAACACGCAGGGCGATCGCAGTGACGGCGCACCGGCCCCGATCGATCCGGTGCTCCTGCAGGCCACCACCGCGCTCACGAAGAAAATGTTCGGCGGCGTCCCCGTGATCCCTACCATGAGCACCGGGGCCACGGACGGCTATCGACTGCGGGCCGTGGGAATCCCCACCTACGGCGTCAGCGGCATCTTCTCGTCGCCCGGCGAGACGAACGCGCACGGGCGCGACGAGAAGTTGCGGGTGAAGAGCTTCTACGACGGACTCGACTTCCTGTACGAACTGGTCAAGCAGGTGGCCGGCGCCGCGCCCGGCAAGCCGATTTCCTGAGTTACGGCTTCATGCCAGGTTCGCTCTCGATCACAGCGCGCGCGATGTCGACCATGCGCACCGAGCGATCCTGGCTGCTGCGCTGCATGATGCGATAAGCTTCCTGCTCGCTGCTGCCGGTGCGGCGCATGAGAATGCCCTTGGCGCGTTCGATCAGCTTGCGCGCCTCGAGCTGCGCCTTGGCCTCCGCGGCTTCGCGACGCGCGGAGAGCAGCTCGCGGGCGCGGGTCACGGCCATGCGCAGCGTGGCGTCGAGCGTGGTCGGCGGCGTGGGCTTGGGGAGCAGCGCCACCGCGGTGCTGCGCAGCACGTCGGCCGTGCTCAACGTAAGCGACAGGTCGCCCGTGATCAGCACCACCGCCGTCCCAGGCAGCGCACTCGCAATTTCCTCGGCCGCCTGCACGCCACTCGCGCCGGGCATGTGCATGTCCAGCAGCACCGCGTCGGGGGTGAACTGCTGCGCCTTCTCGATCGCGTCGGTGCCACACTCGACCTCGGCCACGACCATGTGGCCAAGCGCGCCGAGGAGATCGACGAGCGTGGAGCGCTCGAGGGCGTTGTCTTCGGCCACCAGTACGCGAATGGTCGACGGCAGATCCGACATATGGTTACTCGGTTGGTGAAGCAGAACGTGGGCGTCCCGCAATGTGGGCGTGCAATTCAGCGGCGCGCAACGGCTTGCGGAGAACAAATTCCGCCCCGCTCTCGGCATCGCGATCATCCTGTGCCTCCCAGCCCGTGATCACGCCGATGCGGACGGCCGGGTGCCGGGCGCGCACATGGCGCACCAGATCCCAGCCGCTGCCGTCGGGCAGCCCGACGTCCGTGAGCACCAGATCGTAGGCGGGCGTCCCGGGAGCGACCTCTGTGGCACCCCCCTGAACGGCGGCGAGCCGGTCACGCGCATCGGCACAGGTGCCGACGGCATCGACCTCGTGCCCGTCCGCCCGCAGGATCCGCCGGAGAAACTCGCGTCCGTCGTCGTGGTCTTCCACCACGAGGATGTGCAGGGGAGTGACCGCGACCGACGCCGGCTCGGCCGCGGTCGCCTCCGGCTGGGCGCCGCGATCGACCGGCAGGCGCAGCGTGACCTCGGTGCCCCGCCCCGGCACGGACGAAATGGTGGCCGTGCCCCGGTGCCGGCGGGCGATGCCGTACACCTCGGCCAGGCCAAGTCCGGACCCCTTGCGACCCTTGGTGGTGAAAAACGGTTCGAACGCCCGCTCACGCACCTCGGCCGACATCCCGACGCCCGTATCGCGCACGGCAATACAAGCGTCCCCGCCGTCCACGAAGGTGCGCATGGTCAGCGTGCCGCCCGATGTCATGGCGTCGATCGCGTTCTGCACGAGGTTGAGCAGCGCCTCGCGGATCTCCCCCGGCAGGCCGCGCGTACGCACCTCGGGGGTGAGCTGGCGGACGATCTCGACCGTGCCACTCTCACTCGAGCGCTGCAGCCGCATCGGTTCCGTGAGATCGAGCACCTCCTCGGCCAGCACGGCCAGATCGAGCGCCTCATCGCCGCCCGCGTGCACCGGCTCCTGTCGGATAAACCGCCCCACACGGGACGCTGTGGCGGCCGCGATCTCGGCCGCCTTCTGGATGCGGTTGGCATAGTCACGCACCGCATCCGGCGATTCGGCGTGATGGCGCAGCAGATACGCGGCCGCCATGATCGGATTGAGGGCGTTGTTGACATCGTGCATCACGCCGGCGGCCAACTGGCCGACCGCGGCCAGACGCCGCTCGCGCACGTGCTCCTCCTGCGACGCCACCAGCGCCCGGGACCGCTCTTCGACCAGCTGCTCGAGCTGTTCCCGCTCGTACGACACCTGTTCCTGCAGCGCCGCCTCGCGCCCCTCACGGTCCTGCAGCTGGCCCGCCAGCTGCTCGCGATCGGTGACGTCGAGATCGAACAGCACGACGCCCGTCACCCCGTCCTGCGCGTCCTGGATCGGGGAGGCGGACGCCTCGATCACCCGCTGCGTGCCGAGCCGCCGGACCTCCAGCAGCTGCCGCCGCACCGTGTTACCGGCCAGCGCACGCATCGCCGGGGTATCGAGAAACGACAGCGGCCGGTTGTTGATGATGTCGTGCGGCGCGTCGAGTTCCCACAGCTCACGTACCGTGGTCGGACGCTGCGCACTGTGCTCGAGCCCAGCGAGCGCGTTGACCTGCACGATGTGCCCGGCCAGATCGGTCATGCGAACCGCCGCCGGCGTGAGCTCGAGCAGCGCGGCCAGCTCGCGGTCCACCCGCTCCGACACCACGCGGCGCGGCTCGCGGTCCGCGACCTCGGACACGGTGAGCAGCAGCAGCTCCGCTTCGAACGGCACGACGCGCACCACCACGCGGCGCCCGTCACGGCCCAGCGCCATGGCCCGCGTGACGGGTGGCGCACCGGCCGCCGCCTCCCGCAGGCACCCGGTGCCTTCGTCGCCGAGCGGCAGCAGGACCACGTTCCAGTGCTGCGAGGCGAGCGGGGCCTTGGCATCCACCACGAGCGACCCGCGGGCCTCGGTATTGAGCGCATAGAGCGTCCCGGTGCGCCGGAACAAGGCCGCGGCCACGGGCAACGCTTCGAGCAGCGCCGTCAGACGGGCATGCTCCCGCGCGTCGGCGCCGGTCGGGTCCGTCTCGTGCGTGGGGGTCGCGTCAGCCATT
>CANJOX010000161.1 GCA_947475795.1 Gemmatimonadota bacterium | reverse complement strand
GACATTCCCGGTGTGAAGAGCGTGGGCAAGGGCACGGCGGTGAAGCTGCTGCGGCGCTGGCAGTCCATCGAGAAGGCACTCGAGGCCAGCGAGTTCGTGAGTCATCGCGATGACACCGCCAAGCTGGCCGGTCAGCACGAGCATGTGCGGCTCATGCTGCAGCTCACCACCATCCGGCAGGACGTCCCGCTCCCCGACCTGGAACTCGCACACTGTGCCATCGGCGCCATCACCTGGCCGGGGGGCTCGCAGGCCCGCGCCGCGGTGCCGTTCGCGGAGCCGTACAGCGCAGCCGACGGTCCCGTGTCGCGCCACGCCGCCGGTCCGGGGTTGGAAGACGTGCCGTTCCCCGACGAATGATCCGCGCCGCATTGCTGGCCGCCGCCGGCCTCACGCTCATGGGCGCGATCGCGCCGGCGCCGCGTCCGGCGGACCGCCGCGTGGTGGACACCGTGACCGTGGGCGATCCGGCCAGTGACGCACTGCACGGCTATGCCGGTCACGACGACCACGTGCGCATGGTGGACGGTCACCCCGCGCGCGTGGCCCGCGGCTGGATGCGCTACGCCCTCACCACCTTCGACGACACCGACGTCACGATCGCCTGCACCTTTGTCGGCCCCGACAGCGGGCGCTTCGACCTGGTGGTCGAAGACAGCCTCATCGCCACACGGCACGTGGCGGCCGGCGCCGGTGTGCCCATCGTGGTCGAGATGCTCGTGCCGTTCGCCGTCACGAAGGGCAAGGCCACCGTCGCCGTCGAACTGCGCGGCCGGGACGGCAGCACGCCGCCGCTCCGCGAACTGCGCACCATTCAGGACCACAACGAAGTTCCCCTCCCGCCCGGAGTCGCTCGATGATGTCAGCATCCGTTACGCGCCGTGTGCGCGCCCTGTGCGTTCTTGCCGGCGGCGTGTGGCAGGCCGCCGGTGCGCCCTCGGCGCACGCGCAGGCCGCGCCCCGCACCCCCGCGGTCCGGCAAACTGCCGCCGCTGCGTCGTGGCTCACGCGCCCCGAGCGCACCGACTACGCGGAAACGAGTCGTTACGACGAGGTCGTCGCCTACATGCGGCAGATGGCGGCGGTGAACAAGAACATCCACCTCACCACCTACGGCTACACGTACGAGGGGCGCGCGCTGCCCCTGGCGGTGATCGGCGCGCCGGGAGCGAGCGCCGAGCAGGTGCTCGCGACCAACAAGACCCGCGTGTACATCCAGGGGAACATCCACGCCGGTGAAGTGGAGGGGAAAGAAGCGCTGCTCTGGTTGCTGCGCTCCATCGCGAAGGGAGAGCGTGACGCGTGGCTCAAGACCACCGTGCTGCTCATCAACCCCATCTACAACGCCGACGGCAATGAACGCGTGACCGTGGCCAACCGCGGTACGCAGGCCGGGCCGGTGGGCGGTATGGGCACGCGTGAAAATGCGCAGGGGCTCGACCTCAACCGCGACGGCACCAAGATGGAAACGGCCGAAGCGCGCTCGATGGCGTCGTTGCTCACGCGCTATCAGCCGCACGTGGCGATGGACCTGCACACCACCGACGGCAGCTCCACCAGCGGCTTCACCATGACGTACGAGACGTCGCTCAACCCCAACAACGCCGCGGCGCAGACGGCGCTGCTGCGCGACGTGCTGTTGCCGCAGGTCACGCAGGCGGTGAAGACGAAGTACGGCGTGGACTGGTTCTACTACGGCGGCGTGTCCGGGAGCAGCGATCAGCGTGCGTGGCGCAGCGACGCCGAGCTGGCCAAGCCGCGCTATACGTCCACGTACTACGGCGTGCGCAACATTCTGGGGTTGCTCACCGAGACGTACTCGTACGCGTCGTTCCGCACGCGCATCGTGGAGACGTACCGGTTTCTCGAGGAGACGCTGAGCTACGTGGCCACGCACGGCGAGACCGTGCGCACCGTGGTAGCGCAGGCCAACGCGGAGTCGATCATCGGGCGGCAGCTCGCGGTGCGGCAGCAGCTGGTGAAAGCGCCGGCGCTGCAGACCATCGTGTTTGCGCCCACGGTGTCCATGCGCAACCCGTACGTCCCCGACCGACCGTACCGTCTGCGTCCCGACGGGCAGGATCGCGCGGCCGTGACCACCGAGCGGCTCCCCTTCTACGGCACCGCCGAGCCCACCGAAACCAGTCTCGCTCCGCGGGTGTGGGTGGTGCCCATGACGGCCGCCACAGCCACCGCCGCCGCGCCCACGCCGGCGCCGAGCGGGTTTGGTGGCGGACGCGGGGGCGCGCAGGGGACGCCCACACAGCGCATGATGGCCACCGTGATCGACCGGCTCGAGGCGCACGGCATCCGGTATCGCATCACCACCGCTGATCAGCCCTTCCGTGGCGAGCGGTTCGCGATCGCCACCAACACTCTCGATGCGCGCGAGTATCAGGGCACGCACAAAGGGCGCACGCTGACCGGGGCGTGGGAAGCGGCCGAGCAGACGCTGCCGGCCGGGTCGCTGGTGATCCCGATGGATCAGCCGTTGGCGCGACTCACGTTCATCCTCATGGACCCGCGCTCGGACGACGGCTTCATGTGGTGGAACCTGCTGGACGCCGTGCTGGGGCAGACGCCGGCGCCGGCGTACTATCCGGTGTGGCGGTCGATGAACGCGGTGCCGTAAGGCGGTATTGCCGCGCGGACTCCGTGGGCCGGTGCTATTTTCTCGCCGTCCGTCTGCCGACGCGCTTCGGCCAAGCTCCCTCCCATCGCATGCCAGAGGGCATGCCCTCTCCACGGATCCGACCATGGCCACGTACCGCCACCTCGGAGCACTCGCGCAGGACATCTACGACACCACCGGCTCGTCGACGTCGGCCACGGCGCGGGGGTGGGCACGCCGCGATCCGATGAACTGGCGGGAAGGGTTCGCGGCCGGCACCTACAGCCGACTGGGTGAGACGGTCATCGCGTTTCGCGGCACCGAGGACACGCAGGACATCATCGATGATCTGCTGATGGTGCCCGTCGCCCGCCCCGGCGCCGCTCGGGATGCCGTGGAGTCGTTGCTCCGCATCTACGGCGTGTCGATGGGGCCGGTACTCGACTTCATGGCCCCTCGCATCACGGAGGCGGTGCTGCAGACCGAAGCGGTCCGGGATCAGGTCCGCCGCCGGCTCAACCGGGTGCCCACGGAGCAGGTCAGAGCGGCGCTCCGGTACTTCGATGCCTGCAGCCCGCGGCCCGTGGCGGTGTGCGGCCACTCGCTGGGTGGCGCGCTGGCACAGGTCGTTTCCCAGCAGCGTGGGGTCACCGCCGTCTCGTTCAATGGCCCGTTCATGGGCGACATCGGAGGCGCCGCGCCGATGTCATCGGGGGACTTGATCTACGTAAATGCGATCGGTGACCCGCTCAGCTTCATGACCGGTGCCATGGGGCACCTGCCGCACGGTCAACTGCACACGGTGCGCCTCCCGGCCTTCCGGCGCCCCCCCGTGCGCCAGGAATCCGCGCCGACGTGGCTGCGCGTCGTGAGTCCGGCCCTCGCGATCGGCGCCGACTGCGCGGACAGTGCGCGGCAATACGCCGAGACCCTGCGCTACCTGGGCGAGACGATGCTGTACCACCATTCCATCGACTCACTGGTCCCGGCCCTCAGCGCGTCGGCCAGGTTTGCGAGCACCGTCCCCGGGGCTCCCCTGCCCTAGTCGGCGCCGTCCCTGCAGCGCGGCGTCACCGCGCCGATCGACAGCCGGCCCCGTGCAGCACCGGCTGTCGTCGCGCGTTAGGGATTACCAAAGGTGACGGTGAGCCGGTACAGCCCCGTGCCCGCGTTCAAATCACCGGCGCGAATGTCCACCGCGTTACCAGCCGGATCCACGCAGCTCGGCAGCGTGATCCGCGCATCGAGCGTGAGGGGGCTCTCGTCATCATTATCCAGGAACAACGTCGAGCCATCCGACCGCCACGCTTCAAGCAGCGGATCACCAATCGATCCCGCCGTGGAGACGCGGCGCATGCTGATCGAGCAGGAACGTCCGGGGGCGAAGACGTAGAAGCGGTCAAAGAGCCACCCGCCGACCAAACAGCTTTGCGCCGTGAGCTGCTGCGCGGTCTCGGCGTTGCCCAGCACGGTCAGATTGCGACAGCTGGAGACATCTTCCACCTGGGTCGTGGCGCTGAACTGGTACGGACCCGTCTGGGCCGCCGTGGCGATCGCGCCGACGTCCACGCTGCCCGCCGGCATCAAGAAGTTTGCGGAAGCCGACGAGCCGGCGCTGGAGAACCAAACGGAGGCCTGCGCGCCAACGGTCCGTGCCAATACGCCGGCGGACGAGAAGCCGGCCGTGATCTCGAGGCGCACCACGCGCGTCGACGGCACGGTCAAACGGTAGTTGTCGATCCGTCCGCCGGACGTCAAGAACGCGCAGTCCGTACTCACGATACTCTGGGACACGACCACGTCGAGCGACAGCGCCGACGCATCACACGCGTTGGCGGCGGTCACCGTGACGGGAACCGTTGCCGTGAGCACCGTCGTCGCAAAGCCGGTGCCGCTCCCGCGCGCCGTGACGGTGACCGTGGCGGTCCCCGGCGCCACCCCGGTCACCGCGCCACTCGCGCTGACGGTCGCCACCGAAGGTGCAGACGAGGCATACGTGTACTCCACCGTGACGGCGGTGCCCCCGCGGGTGATCGCCGGGGTCAGCGTCGTGTTTTGCCCGACGCCTAGCGACACGGTTGACGGTGCCACCGAGAACGCACTGATGGCGGGACTCGGCGCGACCACCGTAATAGCGGCCTGCACCGTCTGGCCGCTTGAGACGGTCGCCGTGATGGCCGTGGCACCCGGCGCCACGGCCGTCACCTGACAGGTCGTCCCGCTCACCGAGACCGTCGCGACGGCGGTGACCGCGCTGCTGCACGAGACCAGCGTTGGCGTCGGCGTCCCGCCGACAATGCCGACCGCCAGCGCGCCCGTGCTGCCGGTTTGCAGCGTGAGACTCGTGGGGCTGATCGTCACCACGGCGGGCGCCGTGACCGTGATCGGGACGGCCACGGAACGCGTCGTCGACGCGAGCCCGGGGCCCGTCGCCGTCGCCGTGACCGTGATCGTTGCACTGCCGACGCTGACGGCGGTGACCGTCGGCGTGGCCGCCCCGCTCGAGACGGTCGCCACCGTGGCATTGCTGGACACCGCCGTGTAGGCCACGGTCGCGCCAGCGGGCACCGACACCGAGGCGACGAGTCCGGCGGTCTGCCCCACGGACAACGACGCACTCGCCGGTGTCACCGACAGATTGGTCAGCGCGGGCGGAAGGGCGAGCACGGTGATGCCCGATGACGCTTGCTGGCCACCCGTCGTGGTCGCCGTCACCACGGCATTCCCGGGCGCGATCCCCGTCACCTGACAGCCGGCGCCGTTCACCGCGGCGCTGGCGACCGCGGGGGCGTTGCTGCTACACCCTTGGAGCGTAGGTGTGGGACTGCCGCCGGTAATTGAGACCGCGAACAGACCGGTGGCGCCCGCATTGAGCGTGAGCGACTGCGGCAACATCGTCACGACGACTGGTGCCGCCGGGGGCGTTTGCGGCCGAGTAACGATGGGGCCGTCGCCTCCGCACGCGGCGGCACCGGCGGCACCGAACACCACGAAGGTACGTCGGAGAATCGACGGGAACGACCGTAACGACATTAGGCGCGTAACCTCATGGCGAAGCGAAGCGAAAGGGCGAACAGACACTCACGGCCTAGCGCGGAAAACCAACCGTGATGCCGATCTTGGCCGCGTACGTCGTGAACGGATTGAACTCGCCGGCGGTGTTGTCCGTGAACACGAACGCACCGAACTGCTGACGCACCAGCGCGAGACCGGCGTCGAGGTTGATCGTGGGTGCCAGTTTGATCGCAAAGCCGCCCCCCGCGCCGATACCCGTGCCGCCGGAGGCACTCCCGAAGTTGCTCGACTGTCGCAGCAGCGCGAGACGACCGGAGATGTACGGAAAGAACCGGCTGGAGCCTGTGTTTGGCACCCAGCGTGGCTCGAGAAACAGGCCGGAAATTTTCAGGTTGTCCCCGCCGGAACTGTGCGACGTCAACTGCCCGCCCAGCCCCAACGTCAGTCCGCCCAGCGACTCCTTGGCGTACGCCAGATTGTACCGAATCTGCGGTTCCACGCCCACGCCGCCGATGCTGTTCCCGGACGTTCCGTCGATGGAGGTGGAAAGGACCGCGAACTGTACGGCGTACTTCTGGGCCGACTGGGCGGTCGCTGACGCGCTCAGCGCGACCGACGCGAAGAGAGCCGCGGCGCTGACGCGCGTGAGGCGCTGAAACGTGCGAAAGGTCATGAGGCCGACTGGAGAGGAGGAAAGCGCCGCCGGGTGGCGGCGCACTACTTGCTCGGTGCCAACGCGGAGAATCTCGCAGCGCCGGCGCTGACTTGTCCATTCTTTTTGGTCACGTCAAGCGTGGCCTGCGCGGTAAAGCGGTCCGTCCGACCGCCGGAATTGATCTTGCTGAAACGCAGCGCGACCTGCACCTGCGCCGTGCCGCCCCGGTCTTCGAGCAGTTGCGGCACGCCGGCCAGATCGACCACATGCTTTCCGCCGTCCTTCCAGAAATCCGCCAATCCGGTGCCGGCGCCGCGCGCACTGCGCAGATCCCGGACGACGCGCTCCGCTTCGCGCTGCAGGTCGGCTGCGGTTGGCGTTTCCACCACGGGCTCCGCCACCACCGGCGGGGTGGAGACCGCTGGCGCGGAGACGGCCGCCACCGTCGGCTCCGCCCGGGGCACCGCCGCCGGTGGCACCACCGCCGGTTTTCTCGTCACGCTGGATTGCGGCGCCATCACCGGTGCGTCCGGACGGCCATCCGGCGCGGCGATCGCTGGCGCGCGGCTCACCGACGGCATCCCTCGCTTCACGTCGGCGACCGTCGGCACGGCCGCCGGTACCGCCGCCGGCACGGCCGCCGGTGCTGGCGTCGTCGCCCCCGTAAGCGCCGGCTCGGCGCGAGCACTCGGTGGGAGCTCGGCGCCCGCCGCGGACGGCAGCGCCACGTCGCTCCCCGGCACCCGGTCGGCACCAGCGGGCCACACGAGCCAGCCGATCACCGCCACCGCCACCACCGCGACGCCGGCAAACCGCGGCGTGCGATTGGCCGTCGTCGGTGCCGGACTCGGCGCCGGCGGGGAGGCCGCGGTGTCGCGCTGCTCCACACGACCGACCGGCGCGCGGCTCGGCGCGCCGACCTGGT